>NZ_CALKTS010000067.1 GCF_937997595.1 uncultured Campylobacter sp.
ACCGAATGGACCAAAACATTCAGAGAATAATCTATTCTTTTGAATTATATTTTCTCCTGGATAGATAATAATTTCGCGTCCTTGTTTTTGCCAGATTTGTCCATTTTTTGCGCTTATGGTAGATACATCTAAGTGAGCTGTCGAGCCATAGACTAAATATATTTTGTTTAATCTATCATCACTATAACCTAGATAATGAAAAAACGGTGCTGCAAATGTGATCTTTGTTAGTTCTGTCAGATTATTATCTTGGGCGACGCAATTGGATTTATCAGATGGTTTGTAGCCGTTTTCAATGAGCTTCTTTTCTGTTATGCCATTGGTAGAATTTAACTTTACATAATGAACATAGCAGATCTCATCTAAACTATCTGCAGCGTTTGGTTGAATTTTTCTACGATATAAAAGCAATCCATCCATATCTGCATTATCTGTTAAAGCATTGAGTTCCTCAAAATTATTATTCTTTACATTCCAAAAATCGCCATACGGCTTTAAATAAATTCCCGCTATAACCAATGCTATTATTAATATAATGATTGCTCCTAAAATAGATACGCTTATGATGAAAATTTTTAAAATTAGATTGATGATTTTTTTGAGACCATTATTCATTCTTTATCCTTATTTTTTACTATTATAGCATACGATTTGCTATTGCGATGTATGGCGGTTAAAATTTAAGTTCACCTTTTGTAAAATATTGGAAATTAAAAAAGGACAAAAATGGAGTTTGAGCTTTGGCAGTTCGCGGTGCTTTTTGCGGCGGCGTTTTTCGGCGGATTTATCGACTCGATAGCAGGCGGCGGCGGGCTGATATCGCTGCCTGCGCTGCTTGCCGTAGGCGTTCCGCCGCATGTAGCGATCGCCACAAATAGATTTCAAGGCAGCTTCGGAAGCTTCACCGCCGCTTTAAATTTCATCCGCAAGGGCTACGTCGATGCGGCGGAGATCTTGCACGGCGTGATTTTTACGTTCGTAGGCGGACTCGTCGGCGCTTATGTCCTGCTCCTAATCGATGCGAAATTCCTAAACTACCTCATTCCGATCCTGCTGCTGGCGCTTTTCATTTATATGATTTTTTCGCCGAACCTAGGCGAAGCGCCCGCCAAACCCAAGATGTCAAAAAAGAGCTTTTACGCGATTTTCGGGCTTATTTTGGGGTTTTACGACGGATTTTTCGGCCCAGGTACGGGCTCGTTTTGGACGTTTGCACTCGTGGGAATTTTAGGGCTTTATATGAAAAAGGCGGTCGCACACACGAAGGTTTTAAATTTCACCTCAAACATCGTCTCTTTGGGCGTTTTTATCATCGGTGGGCAGATTTTATGGCTCGTCGGAGCGGTGATGGCGGTCGGACAGATCGCGGGCAGCTTCGCAGGCTCAAGCCTCGTGATGAGATGCGACGTGAGATTTGTGCGCAATATGCTTCTGCTCGTCGTTGCCGCCACGATTTTAAAGCTACTTTACGGACTGATTGCAAATTAATTACAGACTGGTTGAGGGCCGATCGCGGGTTAATTTCAAGCCAAAATCATAGAATTTTATACAGGATTTCGTATAAAATTTCGCATAAAATTTTATGAACCCTCGCCGATTTGCCGTAATGACGCTGATCTTGCTGCCGCAGTAGCGCAGATCTTGCTGTAGGGTCACGCCAGTCTCGCTTCGATGGCGTCGACTATATCGTAGCTTCGCGCTGATCTTGTCACGACTACGCTAATTTCCCGCTGCTGCGATGTTGATTCTGTTGCCGTTGCGTCGGAAGCCTCGCTTGTCGCGAGGTCTTTGATTTTATTATTTCGATATCGCTGATTTTGCTCCGCTACATCGACAACTTCGTTGCCGCGCTTGCTACTGCGAGGATTTTAATTGCGTTGTGCGGTGTCGCACTGATTTTTTATGACGGCGCTGTTCTTTCTGCTGCGATGGTAGCGATTTTAGCGCTGCTTTTACCGCCCCGCCGCCCGTACCACTACCATGGGCGGTTTGATTTTGCTGTCGCGATATCGCGATCTTGATGGTGCAAGGATTTGATTTACTGCACAACGATGCCGATGAAGTTTCGTCCATTCGTATCAGTCAAATTTAGCCACACTGCCCGTATCTATTTCGTCGTATCGCCATGCCATTCATTCGGTGTTGCCGATAGAGTCGTCGTATTGCCGAGAGCGCGGCGTTATCGTGCCCCGCATTGATGAAATTTAATCGGGCACCGTCACGCACGCCTCTTTCCCGCTTATTTGCCTTTTAAAATATACGCCACCGTTAGCGAGCCGTTTTGCTCGCCCTGCGCTCGTGCCGACAGTTCAACCATTTGCTGTGCAGATTCGCCGCCGTGCCCGTATAGATAGATTAAATTTAGCCGTACTTTCACGCTCTGTTTTGTTGCGCCTGTTAGCTTTTTTAAATTTGCCGTTTCGCCGCCATGGTTCGCTTTCCGCGCTAACCTCTCGCCATATTGTCCGCTGTATTTTGTGCGATAAATTTAACCGCATTGCCGCGTCTGCCGTTTTATTCTGCTATCGTAGACGAAATTTTGCCTATCCATGCCATTTAAATTTGCCGTATCGCTGCGTATCTGTTTCGCCTCGCCCGTCGAAATTTAGCCAATCTCTCGCGTCAATTAAATTTCATCATACCTGCCGCATTCAAGCCCGTCCGCTCGCAAAATTCCGCCGCCTAAAGCAATACTAAAATATTTTGCGATAAAATGGGCGAAATTTTTCACAAAGGATTTACTATGCAGATCATCTCGACTCCCGATGCGGCG
>NZ_CALKTS010000068.1 GCF_937997595.1 uncultured Campylobacter sp.
AAAGCTCGAAAAATATCTGAGCCTTTATGCTAACGAAGCCTCGATCGAGCTTTCGGGGGCGCAGATAAGGGCGATAGATAGGCTATTTGAGCTTGGGTATGAGCGCGAATTTTATCCTGCGCCGATTAGCGCGCAGGAGAATTTTATTCCGCGCGAATATAACGAGATCCGTTTCGCGGACTGCGGCGGGCAAAACCCGATGTAAGGCCGAGCGAGGTTAAAATTTAGTTGAAATTTAGCGCTTGCTTCGGTTAAATTTTACTCGGAATGAAATCGCGTTTTAGCTAAATTCCTCGTCGTTAAGCGGAGTGTAACTTGGCTAAATTTTGCTTCGGCGTAAAAGTTGCCGCGCGAGGTAGAATTTTACCCCGCGTTCTTGCCGTGGCTGTGCTGCGCCGTAGCTTTTGAAATTTAGCCGCGGAGCATAGCGAGTTTAAAATTTAGCGCAAATTTAACGCCGAGTTTGCCGCGGATCGCCGCCAAGTTCGTCAATCGACCGCGCGCTGTAGTGCTATTTGTCGCCGCGTAATATGCCGCTTTAAATTTACGGCTACGCAGCGATGAAATTTTACGGCACGCCGGCGGATCGCGCGGCTGTATTTTGTGCCGCAGGGTGCGAGCTGTGCGTGCGACGTAGCGCGCCGCTGAAAACGTATCACAAGCGAGCTAAATTTTGAAATAGCGTTCGTGTTTTGCACTGTGTGGTGCGACGGTATCGCTAAATTTTAAAATGATACGCGGCGAGCGTGAAATTTTTAAATTTATGAAACCAAAAAATGAAATTTAAAAGGCAAAATTTTGAAAACAAAGCAGATAGATTTTAGCAAATACACCTCCGTGCGCATCGGCGGGAGCTTTGCGGTGCAAATTTTAAAGGACGAGGCCGATTTCGCGGAGTTTGAGAGCATATCGGGGGGCGCGATCATCGGTGGCGGCAACAATCTGCTTATCTCGCCCGCGCCGCCGCACCTTGCGATGCTAAGCGAGGAGTTCGATCGCATAAGCTTAAGCGGCGATATCCTTAGCATCGGGGCTGCAACGAAGTCGGGTAAAATTTACAACTTCGCCAAAAAGCAGGGTCTCGGCGGCTTTGAGTTTTTGCGCAACATTCCAGGCCAGCTCGGCGGGCTAATCAAAATGAACGCAGGGCTCGCCGGCACTAGCATTAGCGATAGCCTGCTTGCCGTGCACCTAACGCGCGGCTGGGTGGAGCGCGAGCGGATAAGCTTCGGCTACCGAAGAAGCGGGATCGAGGAGCCGATTTTGGGCGCCGAGTTTAAAATTTCACGCGGCTTTGATGCCGAACTCGCCGCGGATTTCGCCGCCAAACGCGCCAATCAGCCAAAGGGAGCTAGCTTTGGAAGCTGCTTTAAAAACCCGCCTGGCGATGCCGCGGGTAGGCTGATCGAAGCGGCGGGATTAAAAGGCTACAGGGTCGGCGGCGCGAAATTTAGCGAGCAGCACGCCAATTTCATCATAAATTTCGGCGGCGCAAGCTTTGAGGATGTGATGAGCTTGATAGATCTCGCTCGCGAGCGGGTTTTGCAGCGCTTCGGCGTCACGCTCGAGCTAGAGGTTAAAATTTTATAGTTCAAGCGCGGACTTGGCGAACTAATACAGCGAGCAAGCGTAAAGAGTGAGTAACCACGCACACGGCGGCGAGGAGGTAAAAAGCTGTGTTTATAACGAATACGGCGTGCTTGCGGGCGGCTTTTGCCTAAGAGCGTTTATTGTGGCGGTCCATATATTTTAACCCCTATCTTTTGGTATTGCTCGGGCGCAAGTCCGACCTTATTAAATTTTATCGCTCTTTTGCTTTTGCAAGCAAACCGCCTACTTGATCGTTCGCATCTGCTAACGGCGCAAATTCACACTATTTAGCTAAATTTTTGATATAATCTCCCGCTTTAAAAGCTAAAATTCAAAGGAACCATATGAAATTTATTTCTCACAAAATTTTAAAAAGTGCAGTTTTGCTGGCGGCATTGGGATCTTTCGCGACTTGCTGCGCCGAGACGCAGCAGCCTAGCGGATATGCAATAAGCGGCGCAGCGCTATCGGCGATAGAGGAGGACAATAGAGCGAAAGAAAATTATCTGGTCATTGACGTTAGAAGCGCGGAGGAATACGCCGCAGGGCACATAAAACACGCGATCAACATCCCTCTTGGGGAGCTTGAAAGCAGGCTGGATGAGATAAACGCCTACAAGGATAGAAACGTCGTGCTTTATTGCAACACCGGCAACCGCAGCGGCAAGGCGCTTGATCTGCTTAAACAAAAAGGCTTTAGCATGCTTATGAACGCGCCCGGAGTGAAGCAGTACGACTACGAGCTGTATAGGGTCGGCAGCATAAACGCGGAGGGATTTTTGAAAATAGCAAATGAGCCGAACGTG
>NZ_CALKTS010000069.1 GCF_937997595.1 uncultured Campylobacter sp.
GGCGATATCCGCATTCGCCCGCAAAAAATCTCTAAAAAATATCTCATCCGCATCGCCGAAATTTCGCAGATGCACGTGAAAAACGCGCTCGGCAAATCCCGCTTCGGTGTAGCCCTTATTTAGGCTGCAGCGGCTCCCCTTTTCGCTCATTAGCAGATAGCCCGCCTCTATCAAGCGCTGTTTGGCGACGGCAATATCCGAGCATTCGATCAAAATATCTACGATCGGCTTCGCCCAGATCCCGCTTACCGCGGTGCTGCCGATATGGTGGATCTTGATCTCGCCATGATCTCGCAGCAGACCGCGCAGAATTTCGCGCTCCTGCCTAAACCAAACGCTCCAGCGCGGATCGTGCGGCACGAGACGTATTGGAAAGAGTCGCCACAGCTCCTGCAGGCTCATCGAAAGGAGTTTATTGCTCATCTTAACTCCCGAGTATTGGGTGAAATTTGAATGAATGGCGGGTAGATAGGGATTCGAACCCCAGAAGGCTGACGCCTTACGCGCTTTCGAGGCGCGCTCCTTCGACCGCTCGGACATCTACCCGAATGAAAGTGTAATTTAAGCCAAAAATGGCTTAATAACAGATTTAAAAATGAAATTCCGCGCGAAATTTCGCCTGTTTTTGCGGGCGGGGGTTGAAATTTAACGGCGCAAATTTAGATTTCGTTTTAAATCTACGGCTTAAGGTACGGCGCGCTTTGGGCATAAAATTTACTTTCGCGCATAGTTTTGGGCACGGAATTTTACCGCTTTATGGATGAAATTTTACGCAAAAGCTCATCGTCGCGGCGGCGAAAAATCACTCGCCGTTTATAAATTTCATGCGCCGCCCTACAAAACCGAGATAAAAATTTTGATCTCGTCTCCGCCGTAAAACTCAAAATCCGTTCCAAACGCTCTTTTTAGTTCGCCGGCCTCAAAAAAGCTCCAAATTTTGCTCCAAAACTTTGCTACGTTTTGCGGCTCATTCGGGAAGCTAAAAACCGCGTATTTGCCGCTTTTGATCTCCAAGGCTTCGTCGCTGCGGGGCGCTTTGGTGCCGATAAAGATATCGTAAAGTCCGTCGGCGCCGTTTTCGTAATCGTAATAGACGCCGTAAATCTCGCTCCGCCCGTCATAACACTCTTTCATAAATTCCGCCCACAGCGCGGGAATTTTACCGCTTCCGCCTAGCTCGTCCGCGTTTTTCGTGCGGGCTTTTAATCCGTAAATTTTAAATCCGTCTAAATACGAAATTTTGATTTTTTCGCTCAAATTTTACCCTTTCCGCTACTGCTCTAAAAGCTCCCTTGCTTCTTTTGCGATCGCGACGTCGGTGAAGCCGAAAAGCTTAAATAGCTCGCTCGCGTTGCCGCTCTCGCCGAAGCTTTGCATGCCGTGTACCGCGTCTGCAAATTTATACCACTCAAGCGCGCTTGCGGCTTCGACGGCCAAAATTTTAGTCTGCGCCTGCAGGATTTGCGCCAAATAATCTGCGTCCTGCTCGCACAAAAGCTCGAAGCACGGCGCGCTTACGACGTTTGCGCCGATGCCTTGCTCTTGCAGGATCGCTGCCGCTTTTAGGCAGAGCGAAACCTCGCTGCCGCTTGCGATGAGCGTGATACGTGCCTCTTTGCTCTGCCTTAGCAGATACGCGCCGTTTTGCACGTCGCCCAAAACCGCCTTAGGTAGCGGCTCAAGTCCCTGACGCGAGCAGACGAACGCCGCGGGGGCATTCAGAGCAAGCGCCGTGCGCCAGCATTTTACGTTTTCGTTGCCGTCTGCGGGGCGGAAGGTGTAGAAGTCTGGCATCGCGCGGAAGGTGCTAAGCTGCTCGATAGGCTCGTGCGTCGGTCCATCCTCGCCCACGCCGATGCTGTCGTGCGTGAAGACGAAATAGTGTCGCAAGCCCATCAGCGCCGCAAGCCGCGCGCCCGTTTTGAGATAGTCGCTAAAGATAAAAAACGTCGCGCTAAACGGAATGAAAAGCCCGTATCTCGCAAAGGCGTTGCCGATCGCCGCCATCGCGTGCTCGCGGATGCCGAAGTGTAAATTTTTGCCGCACGGAAAGTCGCCGCCGCCTTTTAGCTCGGTCTTATTCGATGCCGCCAAATCGGCGCTTCCGCCCAAAAAGCCGGGCACCGCGTTTGCGATGGCGTTTAAAATTTTACCGTTACTATCGCGCGTGGCGACCTTAAGCCCGCTAAAATTTGGAAATTCTATCTTGCTAAAATCGGGATTTAAAAGCTCGTTTAGAAGCGCTTTTTTTTCATCGCTTAGCTTCGCAAGCTTCTCCTTCCAAAGCCGCTCCTCCAAATCGCCCCTCTCAACCGCAGCGCGCGTCGCAAAAAGCACGTCCTCACTTACGACGAAGCTTTGGGCGGGATCAAAGCCCAGGCTTTGCTTAGCGCGCGCAAGCAGTTCCTCTCCAAGCGGCGCGCCGTGCGTCTTGGCCGTGCCCTCAAGCTCGAGCGCACCCTTGCCGATCGTGGTATTTGCGATGATGAGGTAGGGTTTGGTTTTGTTTTTGACCTCGTCAAGGACGAATTCTATCTGATCGAAATTATGCCCGTCGATGCGCGCGACCTCAAAGCCTTGCGCTTCAAATCGCACCTTTACGTCCTCAAACCACGCGATATCGGTGCTGCCATCGATCGTGATGCCGTTAGAATCATAAATTATCGTGAGATTATCGAGGTTGTGTCTGCCCGCAAGCGCGCACGCTTCGTAGCTGATGCCCTCCTGTAGATCGCCGTCGCCGCAGAAGCAATAGACGCGGTGATCGATGATCTCGTTGCCCTCCTCGTTGAGCAGATATGCGGCGTATTTTGCGGCCATCGCAAATCCGACTGCGTTTGCGACGCCCTGTCCGAGCGGTCCGGTAGCGATCTCGACGCCCGGGGTAGTGATCTCCGGATGGCCGGGGGTTTTGGAGTGCAGGCGCCTGAAGCTTTTCAGATTGTCCATGCTCAAATCATATCCGCTAAGATAGAGGTAGCTATACACGAGCGCGCTTGCGTGCCCGCCCGAAAATACGACGCGGTCGCGGTTCAGCCACGCGGGATTTTTGGGGTTGTGGCGGACCTTGTTCATAAAGACGCTCATTACGTCGCTTAGCCCCATCGGCGTACCGGGATGGCCTGAATTGGCGCTTTGGATCATATCCGCGCTTAGAAATTTGATCGTGTTTGAAATTTTACTTAGCTGCTCGCTCGACATTTTTCATCCTTTCAGGTATTTTTCTATCAAATTTAAAACCAAATCGCGTAGGCTCGCATCATAGCCGTTCATCGCGCCGCTTACTTCGTCTATCAGGCGCTGCTTGTAGCTTCTAGCGCCCGCAAGTCCGAGTAAATTTACGAAGGAATTTTTCGCGCCGTCCGCTCCTACCGGTTTGCCTGCGCTTGCCTCGTCGCCCGTGGCATCAATGATATCATCCTCGATCTGAAATATAAGCCCTAGCTTCAGCCCGATCTTATAAAGCTCATGCGCGAGCTCATCATTTAGCCCGCCGATTATGGCGCCTAGCTCAAACGCCGCGGCGATGAGTGCGCCCGTTTTGTGCAGATGCAAAAACTCAAGCTCGCTTTGCTTTAGAGGGATGTTTTCAAAACGGCAATCGATCGCCTGACCGAGCACCATGCCGCTGCTGCCTGCATTTCGCGCTAGAGTTTTAATGCATTTTATCTTAATCTCGTCGCTTAGGCTTGCGCTCGCGGCAATCAAAAACGCGTCGGTATTTAGCGCGTCGCCCACCAAAATCGCCGTAACCTCGTCGTATTTTTTATGCAGGCTCGGCCGTCCGCGGCGCAGATCCGCATCGTCCATCGCGGGCAGATCGTCGTGGATAAGCGAGTAGGTGTGGATCATCTCAAGCGCCATCGCGATCGCCAGCGCGCCCTCAAAGCGCCGCTCATCCACTGCCGAGACGACGCCTAGCAGCAGCTGCGCGCGAAAATGCTTGCCGCCCGCTTGCAGCATGTAATTGAGCGCCTCCTCAAAGTACGGATGAAAGCTAGATGCCTTCAACTCGTTTTGCTTCAAGTAATCTTTAAATTTTTCTAAAATATCCATCGATCCTGCCTTGCGGTTTTGATTTGCTCTGCTTGGGCGCGCCCTTGACGAATGCAAATTCGCGCCCTTCGAATGCCTTTTTGTCGCGCAGCTTAGACTTTGCTGTCGCGAGTCGTTTGTACGTCGCGTAGAAGTAATCATGCCGCTTAAAATTTTAAATTTTAATTTCCCTAGCTTTACGCAGTGCGCGAGGCGAAGGATGCTCCGCTTTTTTGAGCCGCATCTTACGCTCGATTTGCTCGCGGATGTCGCGCAATGGCTCGCCCGCTTTGCATTTAAGCTGCGCTAGCTAAATTTTACTTTGCGCCGCAGCGTAGCAGCTCGCCGAAATTTTAGAATTTGCCCTCACGCCGCCCGTTAAATTTGACTGATTTGCTAAGGTTAAAATTTAATAACCTAGCGTCAAATCAAACAAGTTTCACTTTATGTAAGCTACACCGCCACAAAAATCTAAATTTAACTTGTCGCCTTATAAAATCGGGCTTCATTTAGTTTGCTACAGGAGCCGCTCGCTCCGTAAAATCCAAACCGCTCGCTAGGCGGGAAGTAGTCGCCCTCTCTAAAAAGCCTATTTTCACCATTTTTGAACTACGCTTAGCCCTTATTGCCAAGCAGATCACCCAATCCGCCGAGCCCTCCTAGCATGGATGCTGCAGCGCCTTTCTTTTCATTTTCGACGAGTTTTATCGCGTCGCCTATCGCCGAAATTAGCAGGATCTGCAAGCTCTCTTTGTCGTTAAAAAGGCTGTCGTCGATGCTTAGATCGAGCACCTCGCCCGCGCCGTTTAGCCTGATGGCGACCATGCCCGCGCCCGATTTTACGGTAAATTCCTTGCGCGCATTCTCCTCCTCGATCTGCTTAGCCTTGGCCTGCATCTGATCGAGCATCTGCCCCATTTTTGAAAAATCCATTCCTTCGAACATCAAAAATCCTTTAAATTTTGGCTATTTTAGCAAATTTAAGCTAAATTTAGCGTTTGACTTGGCGCTGCGAGTTTTGTTCTCGGCTTTGATTTTACGGCGGACGCGAGACGCGAAATTTAAAATTTCAAACCGCAGAAATTGGCCGAGCCCTGCCGAAGCGGCGCATGCACGATAAGCGAGCGATTTAATTTCGCCCGCAAATATGAGCGAGCAAAGCGATCTCGTTAAATTCGCTCCGCGAATTTTGAAATTTAGCCGCAAAATTTAGCGCCTACTCGTATGTTCGTCCCATTTCGAGCAGTTCGCCGAGCATTTCCCAGCCGCCGCGCACGGGCGCGTCCTCGCCTGCGTGATCCATCAGGCCGCGCGCTCCGCACTCCAGCAGTGAAAACGGATCGAAATTATACCAGCCATGCCCGCTCGGAGAGACGATGCCGAAAAATTTGCTCTCGTCCGCAAGCTGTCCGCTAGCGCGCATCCTGCTAAGCTCCGCTAGCTGAAATTTTATGACCTCCGCGGAATACGCAGGTCCGCCGTGCTTGTTTGCGGCCTCGAATTTCAGGGGCTCATTCGTCTTTTGCTCCAAGGACCCGCCTCACGCTGCTTCTGCGGAGAGGCTGCCACTTGCGGCGATAGAATTTTGCTCTTGCGTCTTGCTCTCTTCGTTTTTTAGCTCGTCGTTTGTAAATTTTGCCTCGCTTGGCGCGGTTTTAAAATTTGCGAATCTGCTTTCGTCAAATTTTATCTCAAAGCCCTCCGGTAGGCAGCGCATTATATCCGCAGCGGTTTTTGGCTCCTCCGCCGAACGAAGCGTATCGCCGCCCGCAGGTCTATTTTTGCAGAAGTGCGCAAGTTCGGGCGCTCGCTCTATCTCAAGCCACGCCTCGCTGGGCTCCGCCCTCTCGCTCTCAAATGCCGCGCTTAGAATTTCAAGCATCAGCTCTACGCTAAAGAGCTCGCCGCCGCGCGCTTCAAGCAGCTTTAAAAGCGCGAGTAGATATGCGTCCAGCTCTTTGTTCGCAGCCCCGCTCGCTTCAAATTTTTCTACCGTTTCGCAGACGGCGCCATAAAATTCTTCGTAGTTCAAATTTACTCCTTTTTTTGTGGACCGACAAGCGGCTATAACGGGCTGTTTGAAGTGAATTTTAGCGCAAATAGCGCCTCTTAGTGCACGATGTAGCGGGTGCGCCTGCGCACAAGAGGTCAAAACCCGCGCAAAGAGCTAGCGCCTGTAGCCGTAAATTTTTAAGCTTTGCTCGCCCGACTCCATCTCGAATTTGCCCAGGCGTTCTAAATAGCGCGCTATGGCATCAAGATCTTGACTTTTGTGCCCCGGCGGTAGCAGCGCGCCGCGGCTTGCGAAGTCGTAAAATTTCGCAAATTCTATATATTCTATCTCGGCGTAGAGGGTGGGCTTTTCGCTCGTCGTGAGGCGCTGCGAGATGTAGCTGTCGCGGATGCCTTGCGCGTAGTCTGCGGCGGGCAGGGCGAATCTGATCTCGTTCACGCAGGAGCCGAAGAAATCATAAATTTCGCACTGCTGCGCGGGCGAGCCTTCGGCGCAGATCGCCGAAAAGAGCTTGCGCCATTTTGCGTCGCTCATAAAGTCGAAGCGAAACTCGGCTAGTTTTTTACCCAGCCGCGCTTTGTATTTTTTGTAGTGCTGCGGCGAGGCGAAAAGCTCCTCGAGGCGCGATGCCATGCTATTTTACGATCTCGTTTTTCTCGTTTACCTGCACGATTTTTGGTTCGAAATCTTTCGCTTTTTTGGCGCTCATTTGTGCGTAGGCCACGATGATGACGACGTCGCCGACGCAGACTTTACGCGCGGCCGCGCCGTTTAGGCAGATCTCGCCCTTTTTATCGCCGCGAATCACGTAGGTGGCGAAGCGCTCGCCGTTATTGACGTTTAGGATCTCGACTTTTTGGTACTCGCAAAGCCCCGCAGCTTCGATGAGCTCGGGTCCGATCGTGACCGAGCCCACGTAGTTGAGGTTGGCGTCCGTCACGCGCGCGCGGTGGATTTTGCTTGATAAAATTTCGATTTTCATCACC
>NZ_CALKTS010000070.1 GCF_937997595.1 uncultured Campylobacter sp.
TTAGCGAGGCTTTTAAAACAGACCTCGGCAAGCTGCACCAAGGCATGGTGCTTTTCGGCCGCTACACCTGTAAGGCGATCAAGCCAAATTGCAAGGAGTGCTTTTTAAACGAGCTGTGCAGTAGCAAGGATAAGAATTTTCCGTAAAATTTTGGCCTGCAGATGCGAGCTTAAATTTACGCACTTAAATTTGCCGGAATTTTAAAATTTTGATTCTTGGTAGCTGTGTTTATTATGAACTGCATTTTATAAAAACTGCTACAAATTTTATATCAAATTTAAATGCAAGAAGCTAAGGCGCAGTATTTTTGTTCTAGACGAGGCGGATTTAAATTTAAGGGCGGGAGCTACCTCGTCGGTAGTGACCGAGTAAAATTTAAATCCAACGAAGTATAGGACAAAAAGACAAGCCGCTAAATTTATTGCAATCTAGCGATTATATTTCTTACGACTTCCGCCATCATCTCCACCGACGCTATCTCGCAGTGCTCGTTTACGGAGTGCGGCGAGTGAATGTTAGGTCCTATGGAGCAGGCTTGTAGCTCGGGCTGTTTTGCGACCAGTACGCCGCACTCAAGGCCCGCGTGCACGGCGGCAAATTTAGCCTGCGGCTTTTGTTTTTGTAACTCCTCAAGCACCAGATGAGCAAAGTCGCTGATGCACGGCGCCCAGTTCGCCGAACGGTCGGTTACTCTCACATCAAAACCTAGCGCGCTAGCTAGTGTGCTAGTCTCAAAGCCCAGATTTTCAAGCCCCTCTCGCTTCATCGCGCGTCCGAAAAAATCAAACTCGATCACGCCCTCTTTTTGCTTAACGGTCGAGAGATTTATGCTTTCGTTTACCATGCCAAGCTGCGTGTCGTAGCTGCGCACGCCCTGGGCAAAGGAGTTAATTAGCGCCAAAATTTTACCGCTATTTACCAGCACGTCCGCTTCGCCCTCGCCCAGGCTCTTTACCCACGCCAGGCCGCGCTGCGCCGGCTCATGCGCACAGAGCGCCTTGCACACGGCATTTGCGGGGATCGAGTTGCTCCTCTCGCCAAAATCCAGGCTGATTAGCTCGCAGCCCTCCTCGGCGAGAAATTTCGCCAGTAGCTTCGTCGCGTTTGGGATATTTTTATGTATCTCGTTGCCCGAGTGCCCGCCGCTAAGCCCCGTGACGCCGATCTCGTAAATTTTACCGCTCTTTTTGACGCTCGCAGCGCCGATTTTTGCGCTCACGTTTATACCGCCGGCACATCCCAGCGTCACGCGGTCGTCCTCTTCGCTGTCTAAATTTAGCAAATTCGGCGATAAAATTTTACCTTTAAAGGCGTTTGCGCCCACGAGCCCGACCTCTTCGTCGTTGGTAAATAGGCACTCTAAATTTGCAAACTCCCGCATCGCGCCCATCATCATCGCCACGCCGATGCCATCATCAGCGCCCAAGCTCGAGTTTTTCGCCCTTAGCATGCCGTCCTCTTCGATGAGCTCCAAATGCGGCGCCGCGCCCACGCAAACCATGTCGTAGTGGCTTTGCAGACAGATTTTAGGCTCGCCCTTTACGGCATGGATGTTGCCAGCCTCATCGATGTTTACGCTAAAGCCCTGAGAGCGCGCAAAATCCGCCAAAAACTCCCTCATCTGCTCTGTTTCGCAGCTGCAGTGCGGTATCTCGCACAGCTTTTTAAAATCGTTTATAACCTCGTTTTTTTGCATGTTTGCTCCTTTTGAATTTATTATATCCGCGCGTTATTGCGACACGCCCGTTGAATTTAAAAGCAACCGCACTCGCTTAAGCGCTTGCGAAATTCTGCTAAATTTAAACGCGACCGCGCCAACATAGCGCTTCCGCAAAATACGCGCAGAATTTCAATCGCGCTAGCTTACGCTGCAGGCAAGCCGCGCAAAATGAAATTTTATGCAAAGTCGCATGAATTTTACCGAAATTTAGCAAGAATTTTATTTAAAATTTAGTCTGAATTTTGCCGGGGATTTTTATTTTACGATTACGCCTTCATAGCCCGTTTTTGCGATCGCCTCAAGCATCGCGGTCTCGTTTGCGTCATCTTTTGCCGCGACGGTTGCTGTTTTGCTCTGCTGCGAAACCTTCGCGCTTATCACGCCCGGCGTTTGCAAAAGCGCCTTTCGCACGATCGTAGTGCAGAGCGGGCAGTGGATTTTTTCCACGTAAATTTTAACCTCTTTGTCGGCAAAAAGCGTCGTAAATCCAAGCATCAAAAACAAAATTTTACGCATAAAGCCCTCCTAAAATTTCGGGATATGTAAGCATAAAGGCAAGCAAGGCTCCTAAGAGCGCGTAGATTAAAATCCACTTTTTACGCCCGCTTTGCAGTGAGCATGCGCGCGGCTTTTTGAAAAAGAAAAATGCAGAAAGCGCGAAGCAAAAAAGCGCTAACGCAGAAAGCGGCGCGCGGTAACCTTCCAGCACCTCCGCGCCTGAAAAAATGGAAAAGCTCGCGCCGAAAATCAAAAATAAAAGCGCAGGCAGGCAACAAAACGTCGCCGCGACCGCGCTAAAAATCGCGGCGAATATCAGCCAGAGACTGCGCGCACCGAAGCGATTTTTACCAGGATCTTCTCGCTTTTGCGCCAAGGTTTCTTGCGCGGGATTTTCTAGTTCGGTTTTCAAATTTTACCTTTTAATTATAATCTTGCCATAATCTTGTCGCACCCTCG
>NZ_CALKTS010000071.1 GCF_937997595.1 uncultured Campylobacter sp.
AATTTTTATTATGACGGTATCGTCTTTATGGGCGCCTCCGCCTATTAAAACGCCTCCGTCATCCGTACTTACGGCGCTTTTGAGCCAAAAGTCTTGCAATTTCGCTTTGTTTTCACGCAATATATTGCCGTCCAAATCAAGCTCTAAAAATATCGTCTGATCCTCCGAGGCGTCGTTTGCGCCGATTAGAAGTAGCCCCTCTTTGTAGTTTGCTAATTTATAGGTTGCGTTTAGCGTGTCGGGCAGATCGCAGACGTCGCGATCTCTTCCGCAAATTTGCTTTCTCCAAATTTCATTGCCTAAGGCATCGAATTTTGCGATATTTGCGCCGAATTTCGCCAATAGAAATATCGATCCGTCCTTTGCTTTTAGCAGTTGCGCCCCATGATCCATTACAAGCTCGTCCGAGGCGCCGCTCTCCTTAAAATTTACGCTCTTATGCCAAAGCTCCTCGCCCTTAGCGTTAAATTTTAAAAATCCGTCTTTTTCGATGATGAGCAGGATCTCGCTTTCGGATATTTTGGCTATCTTTGTCATGGTGCCGTCAAACGGCCTTTTGCTCTTTGCGATATTTAGCTTTTTCTTCCATAGCAGTTTTTCTCTCTCGTAAAAGCGCAGATCGTCGTTTTCGTCTATCGCGGCAAATTTATCGCCGAAGCTCGCTACTTCTTTAAATTTAATAGAAAATTCGTAGATTATCTTTTTTGTTTTGGCGTCTAAAATTTTATTATCCAAAAGCACGTATGAATCCATCGCCGCTACTGGCATATTGGCTGCGGATACCATATTTAATTTTTTGCGCCAAAGCTCCGCTCCTCGCTCGCTTAACGCAACTAGCGAGACTCGGTATTCGTCGTTTGCGCTTGCAAGGAGCAGATATCCTTGCGGGGATTTTATTATGTTATCAACGGTTCTAAAGCCGTTTTTAGAGTAAGGAAGTTCCCAGATCGCGCCTTTTTCTTCGGGGCTTTTTTCGGCTAAAATTTCATTTTTCATCTGCGCAGATTGCGCGGATTTTTCAGCGGAGCTTAACGAAGCGCGATCAAGTCCGCCTATAAACGCTCCGTTTTTCGTAAAATAGGAAAAGAAAAGATATTTGCCGCGAGATTCGACGCTTACGCCCTTTAGGCTCTGCGGAAAGAGATATCTTTTTATCGGGGCGGGGTCTAGTTTATTGCTAAAATCGATCAGATCCACGCTTGGAAATTCCCCTTTTTCGGATATTTCTTTGCCCAAGTAGGCTAAATTTAGATCCTCTATGACTTTAAAATTATTTAAGTGCGCGCCGCTGTAATACGCGCTTGATTGAACCGTGTTATTTTCGCCCAAATCATATAGCCCAAATTCGTTCCAATTTGATGAAAATACCCGCTTGCCGTCTTTGGATAGCGTCATTTTATCTATTTCTAAATGTGGATGAGCGATATAGCGGACCTGTTTTAAGATATTAGAGTTTTTTTGCAGGGCATTTTCGCGGTACCTATCCATATCCGATATATCTAAAACATAAAATCCCACCCAGCTTGCCAGCAAAAGCTCATTCTCAGAGAGCAGTTTCAGATCGCCGAGCTCCTTTATTTCGGATAATCTATGTGGCGCGCAGGCGTAATCATACTCCCGCTTATCGGCTTTGGAAGGAGCGATAAAATAAGCAAGCTGCGTAAATTTATCATCTTTTACGTCATAGGCGGTAAGGGTGCTGAAAAAATCCTTTGCAAAGAGGGTGCGCCCGTCGCTTGAAAGCTCTATTTTATTTACAAATCGCGCTTCAAGCCGCGCCGAAATTTTAATATCCCTTCGGTCACTAAGATCCAGCTTATAAATTCCGAAATTTGGATCTGCGACGAATAGACTTTTGCCGTCTTTGCTCTGTGCGATATCTATGTAGGCTGGATCAAACTCATGCTGCGGAAAAGAAAATATGCCCGCAAGCCTTAGAGTGCGCAGCTCGGTAACATCGATCAAGACGATACCACCTCTGTCGTCGCCCAAGCCGAAGAGCGTATTTTGATCTTCAGAAAGGCGCAGCTCGTAAATTTCAAACGGAAGCTTAAGCGCGTTTTTTGCAAGCTCTCTTTCCTCTAAATTTAGCTCTTGCAGCGCGCCGCCACGCTTTTTGGCAGCGGCAAGATCGCTTTTAAGGATTAAAATTTCATCCTCCTTAAGCGATTTTGCGGTCTCTTTGGCAACCGAAAAATTTTGAGTCGCCGCGCAAATTTCGCAGATAAAAGCCGAAGCGGCTAAAATTTTAACTATAAGATTTCGCTTTGTTTTCATTTCGCCGCCTCGTAAATTTATCTGAAATCATCGCTTCTGCTCGGTATCAGCAGGTCTTGTAGCTCCTGTTGCACCGAGACTTTCGCGCGCGGATCGAGGATCTGCGAGTAGATGATAAAATTTGCAAGCACCTTTTTACCGTAGTCCCTG
>NZ_CALKTS010000072.1 GCF_937997595.1 uncultured Campylobacter sp.
CTTCATCTTGCTGCGCGTAGTCGTCCACCAGCTCGCGATAAAATTCGTTGTTTAAGTCCGCAAGCGGCGCAATCGCTTCAAGCGAGCAAGGCGCCTCAAGCGCGGCAAGAGCGGTTAAAATTTCTTCAAATTTAACGATGTCGTCCGCGACCTTGATCGGCTCCCAAGAGCCAGCGCCGTGATAGGCAAAATACACGGGCGAAGCGTCCCCCAGGGCAAAATCCACGAAAAACGGATCGTCCATGCCGTTACGCGCGATGACCCGCCAGCTCTTGCGCCACTGCCCGGGTGCGTCGTCTGCAAGCTCCTCGCCCGTTTTGCGGCTAGCGAGCCTATACCCCTCCTGAAAACTCTCAAACTCGCCCTCGTCGGGGTAGAGAGAAGGCAGTAAAATGCACTCTGAAACGATACGTTTGCGGATAAAATTTCGGATCAAATTCGGGATTTGCACGGCTCGACCTTTGGGCTAAATTTGAGCAAATTTTAGCAGAGTTTTTAATACGCGCAAAATTTGCGTTCAAATTTGACGGATTACAAAATTTGAACGCAAAAAGACAAGCGGAAGTATTTTAAGATGGATTTGAATGTTGCGACGAAAATTTCGTCCCAAGACTAGGCAATTAGCCTGTCGCAGGGCGAAATTTTCTAGCTCATTCAAAGACGCTTAAAAGACGACGCGCTACAAAGATTGTAGGATTTTCGGTTTACCAAACGCCTGTATCGGCTTAATCTCCCCCTTAAATTTCTCAATCTGCGCTAGAACGGTGTGAGCCGAGTTGCTTTGTGCGAGACTTGACGTGCCCTTATCAAACGTAAGCACATTTACGCAGCCGTGCTGGCAGAGGCTCTTCTCGCCCCAAACCTCGGGATCGTACCACGCACCCTCGCAGATCGCTGCGACGCGCTCAGGCACGATGTCGGTAACGAGCACGCCTGCCAAAATTTCGCCGCGGTCGTTGAAAACTCGCACGATGTCGCCGTTCGCAAGTCCGCGAGCTTCGGCGTCTTTTGGATTTATCAGCACCGGCTCTCTGCCGCTAACCTCGGCGAAATTT
>NZ_CALKTS010000073.1 GCF_937997595.1 uncultured Campylobacter sp.
TTAGTGCGCGGCTAGGACACTGCGCGGCATTTGAAATTTTAAATTTATGCGATTACGAGCGAGCTTTTTAAGCGAAATCTGCCTTTTAATTTTAAGAATTTCAAAATTCTAAAGAGTTTTAAATTTCTAAAATTTTAAAATTTTAAGGCGTTTGAAATTTTAAAATTTAGAATTCGGGTTTAAAATTTCGAGGTTTTGGCAAGACGATCTGTTTGGTTTGTCGTATCCGATATCTTGGGGGGCGAATTTTATTGCGTATAAATAGATTTCGGCGCGATTTTAAATTTTCAAAGCCAGCTGTGGCTTTCACATTTAAAGGCATAAAACCTGTTTTTGGAATTTTAAAATTCCAAAATACTTAAAATTTCACATATAATTTAGCGCTAAATTTTATGTGAAATTTTACAAGGATGGCTTTTTGGTAAAGTATTTATTATTCAAATATCTCAGATTCGACCGCTCTCAGCCCTTCATTACGCTTTCGGCGCTGCTTGCGTTTTTGGGCGTCGGCGTGGGGCTTACGGTGCTCATTGTCGCGATGGCGATAATGAACGGTTTTGATAAAGAATTCGAGCGCAAGCTCTTTACGATGAACTACCCGATCACGATCCACAGCCACTTTCGCGGCGGTATTTCAAAGGACGACGTGGAGGGGCTGCGGGCGGACTTTCCCGATCTGATCTTTAGCCCTTACATCAGCTCGCAAGTCATCGCCAAAAGCGGCGAGAAGCTCGAGGGTGGGCTGATTTTCGGCGTAAATTTAAACGACGAAAAGCGGATCAACTCCGTCGTCGCAGCGGGCGCCAAAGACGCCAATCTAACGGACTACGGCATAATGATAGGGCGTGGGATCAAGGACGAATTTATGCTGGATGAGGGCGGCAAGATCACGATGATCTTTACGAAGAGCGATCCGGGCGGCTTTGCGCTGATCCCTAAGATGAAGCGCTTTGACGTGCGCGCGGATTTCAGCTCGGGGCTGATCGCTTACGACAAGGCGTATTCCTACGCAGACGCGAGCGATCTAGCCAAAATTTTGGGCTACGACGAAGGGACTTTCGACGGCGTGCATGTTTTTTCAAACGATCCGTTTAAAGACCTGGAGCGCATCAAAAAAAGCCTCCCTAGCGGCACTAACGCCGTGGGCTGGTGGCAGCAAAACGGCAATTTTTTCAGCGCCCTTGCACTTGAAAAGCGTGCACTTTTCATCGTGCTGATGCTGATAATCCTGGTCGCGAGCCTAAATATCGTAAGCTCGCTTCTGATGACCGTGATGAATCGCCGCCAAGAGATCGCGCTTTTACTTAGCCTGGGCGCTAGCAAAAAGGAGGTTAAAAGGACCTTTTTTGCGCTCGGAGCCACGATCGGCGGCGGCGGCATCATATTCGGGCTCATTTTGGGCCTATTCGGCGTGTGGCTACTCGGAAGCTTCGACATCGTAAATCTGCCGGCCGACGTTTACGGAAGCTCGAAGCTGCCGATGGAGCTCTCGCTAGGCGATTTGGCGATGATTTTAATCGGCGCGGTGCTTATCGTGGCGCTCTCGTCATGGTATCCGGCCAAAAAAGCCACGCAGATCGACGTGCTGCAAACGCTGCGCAACGAGTAAATTTAAGCGAGGCGCTTTAAAAATTCGGCGAAATTTTAAAATTCCAAAGCGGCGCGGTTGTGTTCGGAGCGGTATTTCGGCGTGCGGGCAGAGGTTGCGCGATCTTGCACGGCGCACGTTGCGTAAATGTCGCATTAAATAGGATTTGTATCGCTAGAATTTTGATTTTTTCGCGAGATTCTAACTTGCGCGAAGCCTAAATTTTGACGAAATTTGTGTTGTTAGAATTCGCCAAAAATTTTAAATTTCAAAGGGGATAAAATTTTTATGAGTGCTTTGAAAAATTTTATGAAATTTTGCAACCAATCAAAGATAAAATTATAAAAATTTTGAAAAGGATATATGGTGAAAAAGATCGTTTTGTTTCTGTGTGCGGCGCTGTTTCTATGCGGCTGCTCTAGGAGCGGACCGCAAGATGTCCCAGAGCCAGAGCGAAATAAGGCGCCGAGCCACCATTATACAGGCTACTATTATGCATAGCGTATATTGCGCGGCGGGTGACGATACGAGACGTTTAACGGCGAGAAAATGGAAACATTGTAGTTTTTGCTCATTCGTGGACAAAAGCTCTCAAGCCTGCAATACGAGCCTTAGCAGCGTCTCGGCCTGAGCGTAGCGGCGCCAAGGCGTTTGTCCGTCTATAATAACGATAAAATTTAGGCTTATTTAAATAGGCTTAAATTTAGGACGAAATTCTTTTTAAAATTCTTTCAAATTCCCATAAAATCCCGCTGAATAAATCTAAATTTTATAAATTTTAGGGTAACATTCCCTATTTCTCAAAAAGGCTTTAAATGACTTTAATCGACGGCAAAAGCATAAGCGCGAAGGTAAAAGATGAGATCAAATCGGCCGCTTCAGATCTTGCCGCAAAGGGCGTAAAACCCGCGCTGGCGGTGATTTTGGTAGGCGAGGACGCGGCTAGTAAGACCTATGTCGCGAGCAAGGAAAAAGCCTGCGCCGCCTGTGGGATCCGATCCGTAGCGCACCGCTTGAGCTCCGACGTGGGCGAGGCGGCGCTTTTAGAACTGATAGACAATTTAAACGAGGACGAAAGCATCGACGGCATCTTGGTGCAGCTGCCGCTTCCGAAGCACATTGATACGAATAAAATTTTAGAAAAAATAAGCCCGCAAAAGGACGTGGACGGATTTAGTGCGATAAACGTAGGCAAGCTTACTAGCGGGCTTGCGGACGGTTTTGTGCCTTGTACTCCGCTTGGCGTGATGCGCCTGCTTGAGGAATACGGCGTGCAGATAGCGGGTAAAAACGCCGTCGTGCTGGGTCGTAGCAATATCGTCGGAAAGCCGATGGCGAGCCTGCTGTTAAATGCCGACGCCACCGTCACTATCGCTCATAGCAAGACGAAAGATTTAAAGCAGCTTTGCGCAGACGCCGATATTTTGGTCGCAGCGGTCGGTAGAGCGCATTTTGTGAGCGCAGATATGGTAAAAGAGGGTGCGGTGGTGATCGATGTGGGGATCAATCGCGGCGAGGACTGCAAACTAAGGGGCGACGTCGATTTTGACGCAGTCGCGCCAAAATGCTCGTTCATCACGCCCGTGCCCGGAGGCGTGGGACCGATGACGATCGCGATGCTTTTGAGCAACACGATAAAATCGGCGAAAAATCGCTTAAGACAAAGAGCCTAAATGAAAATACTAAGCAAAATTTATCACTTTTTATCAAGTTGGACGGGAACGGTCATCGTCGTTTTATTTGTCATTCTTTTTGTTGCGCAAGCCTTCGTGATCCCCAGCGGATCGATGCGCACTACGCTTTTAGAGGGCGATTTTTTATTCGTTAAAAAATTTAGCTACGGCATCCCGACCCCGCATATTCCCTTTGTGGAGTGGCAGGTAGCTCCTGATAGCGACGGAGATGGGCATATCATCCGTGGCGAGGGTCCGAAACGCGGCGACATCGTGGTTTTCCGCTATCCGCTTAATGAAAAAATGCACTTTGTAAAGCGAAATTTTGCCGTAGGTGGCGACGAGGTGATATTTGATCTGAATAATTTCTACCTTCGTCCGCATGAAGGCGACGAGTTCATTGTCGCAAACTATGATGCTCGCGACATTGTGATTTTAGGTGGCGAAAAATATGTCAAAGAGCCGTATAAATTTAAGGGCATTCACTATGACCCTAATGCTAGAAACTCAATGCTAACAAATGTCAAAATCGCACTTGAGAAGGGTGAATTTTCTATGAAACCCATTAGCCTAAGCGAAATTCCTCACAGCTTCGAAGCTGCGGGGATAAGCTTCAATGCCTTTTACATCAAAGTGCCGCAGGATGAGTATTTTATGATAGGCGATAATCGAAATAATTCCGCCGATAGCCGCTTCTGGGGTCCGGTACCTTATCGTCTGATCGTCGGCAAGCCGTGGTTTACATATTTTAGTATCGATGCCGATCGCAAGATCCGCTGGGAGCGAATCGGGCGCTTCGTCGATACCTTGCAAAACGACGAGAGCCTAATCTATGAGCAAAAATAAGGAGCGGCAATGCAAATAAATAAAATTTTCATAGCGAGCGATCATGCGGGCTTTCGTGCCAAAGAACAAGCTAAAAAAGCGCTCGCCGCTTTAGGTTACGAAGCGGTCGATCTTGGCACGCATAGTGCCGAAGCGAGCGTGGACTATCCCGATTTTGCGGGCGCGCTGGCGGATAAAATTTTAGCCGAATGTGAAACCTGCGCGAGGAGCGAAAATTTTAAAGAAAATAACGACAAAAATTCCGCCACGACCGCAGAAAATTCGGAAGCGGGCGGCAGTGAAAATTTCGGCGCGAGTATAAACGGTAGCGGGAATTTTAGCGCTACCGCGCAGCACGGCGAAAAAGATAAAAATTTTAACGCCGTCAAGAGCGGCTACAGCAAGAATTTTGATGCGGACGCAAATACGACCGCCTGCGCAAGCATAGCCGCCGCAAACGCTAGCAAAGATAAAATTTTAAATTCCACCGACTACGGCATTTACGGCGTTTTGATTTGCGGTACGGGCATCGGTATCAGCATCGCCGCAAACCGCCACGCTCACATCCGCTGTGCGCTGTGTCATGACGCGACTAGCGCTAGATTAGCCAGAGAGCACAACGACGCCAACGTCCTAGCCTTCGGCGAGCGATTAATGGGTGCGCTGGTGATCGGAGATATGATTAGGGCGTTTTTTAACACCGATTTTGCGGGCGGTAGGCACATTAAGCGCGTCGCAAAGCTAGGCGCTTGCGGTAGTGCGAATTGCGCGCATGGATTTAATGGGGAGAATTCCATGCAGAATTCCGCTCAAAATTTTGCGGAACAAAGCTGTGGCGCTAATTTAAATGGGTGGAATTCCAAATCAAGCTTCGCCAGCAAAAGCCCTTCTAGCAAAAATCCTATCGACACGGATTTCGCGTCAAATTTTGCGCGGAGCTTTAACGGTAAAAATTCCTTATTTACCGGCGAGAATTCCTTGATAAGCTTTGGTGGTGCACATCATATAAATTTAAATTCTGCGCACGCAAAGATAATCTTTGATGGGAAAAATCCATTGGGTAAAAATTCCACTAGCGCAAATTCTACGTTAAATTTTACGCGCGAGAGCGTTTGCGAGAAAAATTTCGCTCAAAAAGCTAGTCGTAAAGATTTTGTCGGTTTGAACCCAGCAATTATAAATTTTAAGGTTACAAATTCCTTCTGCATGAGCGTTAACCCAAAAAGCATGAATTGTGCCAGTGTGAGTTTAAAAGATAAGAATTCTGCTATTGTGAGCAGTGTAAATTTAAAGGGAGCAAATCTTTCTAACGCGTATTTTAGAGGCATAAATTCTGCCTATTTTAGTATAACCTCCGCTACTATGCGCCGCTTTGCAAATCCAAATGAAGGAGACGAGCAATGAGCGTAGTATTAGGCGTTTTAGCGCTATTTTTTGCAGCGCTACTTATTCTATCGATCCGAAAAAATTCTAAAATTTATGCTTTGCTTCGAAAGAGCGAAGAAAGAATTTCAAAGCTTAAAAGCGATAACGAAAAGCTCAAAACTGCCCTTCGCTTCGGCATTGAGGCCCTGCAAAATGAGGAGAGCGAAAACTGCAGCTTAAAAATCCAAAACGCAAGATTGAAAAGAGGTAAGCTATGAAAAGCCTAAGCAGCGAGCAAAAAAGCTATTTATTTCGCTCGATCCGCACCGTGCGTGACTTCCCAAAGCCCGGTATTTTGTTTTACGATATCACGACGCTCGTAGGCGATCGCGAGGCGTTTAATTTCCTGCTTGATCATCTAGCCGAGCGCTACGCCGATTACGGACTTGATTACATAGTAGGCATAGAAAGTCGCGGATTTATTTTTGCAGCGGCACTTGCTGCGAGGTTGAGAGTTGCTTTTGTGCCGATTAGAAAGCCAAAGAAGCTTCCTTATATTACGATTTCGCAAAAATACAGCCTTGAATACGGCTTCGATCAGGTCGAGATGCACGTGGATGCATTCTCCGGCGTGCAGGATGCCAAGGTGCTGCTAATCGACGATCTTATTGCCACCGGAGGCACCGCACGAGCGGCATTAGATCTCATCGCGCAGACGCAGGCTAAGTGCGTCGAAGCCTGCTTTTTGCTAAATTTACGCGAGTTAAACGATCTAGGCGAGTTTTCGCGTCGCACAAACGTTTATTGCGTTTTAGAGGCGTGATTTTGGAAGAGCTACTTAAAAATTTACTGCAAGAATACCACCAATACGCCTATATCGTGCTTTTTGTTTGGTGTATTTTAGAAGGCGAAATCGCACTGATTTTAGGCGGCATAATGGCGCACGAGGGACATATAAATTTGCCGCTAGGTATCTTTGTTGCGGGGCTTGGGGCATTTTGTGGCGATCAGTTTTATTTTTATATTGGTCGCTACAATAAAAAATATATCAGTAAAAAGCTCGCGGCGCAGCGCCGAAAATTTGCGATTGCGCACTTGCTTTTGCAACGCTACGGCTGGCCGATAATTTTAATGCAGCGCTATATGTATGGCTTCCGCGTCATCATCCCGATGAGTATCGGTATCACTCGCTACAGCGCAAAGAAATTTGCGATTATCAATCTTTTTAGTGCTTGGTGCTGGTCGGGCGCGACGATGATTTTGGCGTGGTATTTTGGCGAGGAGATCTGGAGCGGGCTGCGGCTAATCGAGCAACACTGGTATTTTGCGATACCTATCATAGGCGGAATTTTATATCTATTTTTTAGGCTATTTAAACGTATGGAAAATCACTTTATGAACTCACGAAAGGAACGAGATGAAAGTAAAACTGCTAGATCGTAAAATTAACGAGATAGAGGCGGATTTTGAAGTTATTTTAGTTGTGGATAAAAATTTAAATCACGAATTTATTAAAGACACGGATAAGTTTGCGCTTTTTAATTACAAAGGCGAGGGCAATCTGCTGCTTGCCGAGAGCGGACGGTTGTACGTCGGCGTTAAAGAACTTAGCTTCGATAGGCTGCGAGCGGCGCTTGCGAGTGCATACAACGCGCTTAAGGGCTACGCGATCAAAAATTTCAAAATCGCCTTTTATAAATGCGGATGCGACCGCAGAAGCACGATGGCGATGGTCGAGGGCGTGCTTCTGGGCGGCTATGAGTTTAACAAATACAAAAGCGATAAAAAAAGCTCCAGCTTGAATGAAATTTTAATCTCGACGCAGGAGTACGGCGGCAGTAGCCCCGACGTGCAAAAGATGAACTACGGCGTGCAGCAGGGCACCGTGATGGCAAATGCCGCAAATTTTGCGCGCGACGGCGTCAATGAGATCCCTGAAATTTACACGCCCGAAAAGATGGCGAGCGAGGCTGAAATTTTGGCGTCTAACTACGACGACGTGAGTGTTAAAATTTACGACGAGGATTTTTTGCGCGAGCAGAATATGAATGCGTTTTTAGCGGTCAATCGCTCCAGCGCTCATCCGCCGCGCCTCATCCATCTGATCTATAAGCCGCAGCGCTGCCTAAAGCGCATCGTTTTCGTGGGCAAAGGGCTTACTTACGACAGCGGCGGGCTAAGTCTGAAGCCGAGCGATTATATGCTTACGATGAAAAGCGACAAAAGCGGCGCGCTTGCCGCGATGGGCATCATCAAGGGCGCTGCCGAGCTTGAGCTGCCGTTTGAGATACACGCGGTTATCGGCGCTACTGAAAATATGATCGGCGGCGATTCGTATAAACCCGACGACGTGCTGCTTAGCCGCAGCGGCGTGAGTATCGAGGTGCGAAACACCGATGCGGAGGGGCGGCTCGTGCTTGCCGACTGCCTAAGCTACGCGCAGGATCTTGAGCCAAGTCTGCTAATCGATATGGCGACGCTTACCGGCGCTTGCGTCGTGGGCCTAGGCGAATACACTAGCGGCATCATGGGAAATAGCGAGGAGCTAAAGCGTAAATTTAAAGATCTTAGCGGATCAAGCGGCGAGCTATTTAGCATTTTGGAATTTAACGATTATCTGCGCGAGCTAATCAAAAGCAGTATTGCAGACGTCTCTAACTGCGCTTCCAGTAGATACGGCGGCGCGATAACTGCGGGGTTGTTTTTGGATAAATTTATAAAAGACGAGTATAAAGACAGGTGGCTGCACCTTGATATCGCAGGACCTGCGTATCTGGAAAAGGCGTGGGGCTATTACGCAGCGGGTGCGACTGGCGCAGGCGTGAGAGCAAACTTATATTTCTTGCAGGCTCTAGCCAAAGAGCTGAAGGACGCGTAGATGGGGCTTTCAGTAGGGATCGTAGGGCTTCCGAACGTCGGTAAATCCACGACTTTTAACGCGCTTAGCGGCGCACAAAACGCACAGGCGCAGAACTATCCATTCTGCACGATCGAGCCCAACAAAGCGGTCGTGCCCGTGCCCGATGCGCGGCTAGCAAAGCTGGCGGACATCGTTAAGCCCGGTCGCATCGTGCATTCGACTATTGAGTTTGTAGATATCGCGGGTCTCGTGCGCGGAGCTAGCAAGGGCGAGGGGCTGGGGAATAAATTTCTTTCAAATATCCGCGAGTGCGAGATCATCCTTCATATCGTGCGCTGCTTCGAAAGCGGCGACATAACCCACGTCGAAGGCTGCGTCGATCCTATCCGCGATATCGAGATCATCGAAACCGAGCTGATTTTAGCGGACATCGAGCAGCTTGGACGCAAGATCGAGCGTCTCGGCAAGGAAGCCAAAGCAAATCAAAAGGGCGCTAAAGAGGCGCTAGCCGTAGCAAACGAGCTTTTAGCGCATCTAAACGACGGCAAGCCCGCTTCAAATTTTGCGCTAAAAGAGGATGAAAGCTACATCGCTTTAAATCGCGAGCTGCGCCTGCTTAGCGCCAAAGATGTAATCTACGGCGCCAATGTGGACGAAGACGGTATCGCGCAAGATAACGAATATGTCGCGCGCGTAAGAGAATACGCAAACGCCCGCGGCGCGGAGGTAATCAAGCTCTGCGCCAAGATCGAAGAGGAGCTCATAGGGCTAAGCGACGAGGAGACGCACGAGATGCTGCAAAGCCTGGGCGCGCAGCAAAGCGGGCTGGAGCTCATTATCAAGCGCTCCTTCGCGAAACTCAGCCTCATCAGCTATTTTACCGCCGGTGAGATAGAGGTGCGCGCGTGGACGATCACGAAGGGCTGGAAGGCTCCGAAAGCCGCGAGCGTGATTCACAACGACTTTGAGCGCGGATTTATCAGAGCAGAGGTGATCGGATTTGATGATTTTATCGCGTGCGGCGGCGAGAGTAGGGCGAAAGAAGCGGGCAAAATGCGCCTTGAGGGCAAGGACTACGTCGTGCAAGACGGCGACGTGATGCATTTTAGATTTAATGTTTAAAATTTGCGCTGCATTCGAGCGAAATTTAAAATTTACAGAGTTTTAATTTGTGCTGAATTTGCACATCCGATTCAAATTTTTAAATTTGCGAAATTTGAATTTCTATGGCGTGTGAGAATTTGGAAATTTAAAAATTTTAGTTGAAAGCAGCGATTTAAAATTTTGAAATTTCATAAAAAATCCCCGGGATCGAACGCATGCTCGGGTTCGGCTCGATTTTAAAATTATATAAATTTAATTCGCGCAGGACGGAACTTTAAACATTATCGTAAGTAAGCTCAACTTTACAATTCTATGCATTTAATCCGCCGTACCTTTCGGTGGCGAATTTTGCGCACGGACTATAGATATGAATCTTTTGCCAAAATCCGAAGCTAAAAGCAAAATCACGAGCAGAATCGAAAATTTAAGCGTCCATACATTGCGAAAAGTATCGACACATTCGCGCTTTTTGAGATTAAGGGCGTATGTTTTCGCATACGCCGTGAAGCCTTTAACTCTAAACGAGAGTGATCGCGTGCGCGTACATTTTCGCAAAGATAGGTATTTGGATATGCTTACGGCTTTAGAAGTGCGGCTCGCCCAGATGCTTAAGACTTTGTGCTATATGTGCTGTATCGGATAATTCAGGTGCTGTATATAGTAATCGCATTTGGCTTTGTTTTTGCCGTGTCTGCGATACTGTTTGCAATATACTTTGCGCTCGCAAAAAAGGGGCTCGCTCGGTTTTAGCAAATTTCTATGATTGCGTGTCGTTAACATTGATTTTGATGGGACTTCTCGCCTATCTTGACGCGGGTGCGTAAAAATTAAAATTTTAGTGCGAACGCCATAGAAAGTAGCGCATATTTTACGAAATTTTACCAAAATTTGGAGGAAAATAATGTGGCATTTAAAAAAGAAAGCTTCAAGTGAATTGAAATTTTTCACAATTATCGGCAAGATAGAAAACTTAGAAACAGACTGGGGGCGAGACGGACTGTATATAACATTTGAGGTAAAAGGAATAAGATTTTTCGACTATCCCGATCAATGGTTTGCTGATAACGGCGATATAGTCGAGGTAACGTATTGTTATCTTTTCCCTGAGTCGCCCAGCATAACGCATATTTCGATTTTAGCTAAGTATTCAAATTATATGAGAGTGAAACAGGCTCTAGCTATAATTTGGGATTTTATATTAATAGTTTTTTTAATCGTAACGTTTCCCATATGGTTTTACGGCATTAGTAAGTTGTCCATTTTATTATATATTGCCTTAGGGTTCTGCATCTTGCAAAGAGCTTGTAAAAAAATCAAAATTTTATATGAAATCGAGAAAAATAGAGGCTAATTTGTCTTTATTTTTCCGCGTATTAACGCATAAATAAAAAATCATTTGTCTTAAGCATCGTCTTGTGCGCCTTATCGTAGGTCTCATCCAGCTGCCGTAGTTTTTGCGTGTGGTTGTCAAACGTCTTCGGTATTTTTAACTCGTCTTTATTAGGATCATACGGCGAGCAAATTTAGGTGATATGAAAGTTTGCCTTTGATCTTAGTAAAAAAGGCTTTATCGATAGAAATGTAAAATTTATACTGCACGGCGGTAGGTTCTGAGCCAAAACCGCATAAACGAAAGCGGCGATATACAAATTTAATGCGCGCGCAAAATGTTACTGTTCGGCGAAAATTATATCGCTAAAAATTTTATCAAAATGCCAAAAATACGAAGTGATCTTGCTCTTGCGTTGCAAAGGCTCATTGGATAAATTTAAAGCATAAATTGCAATCCAGGGCTCGATTTGATCAACTTGAGCCCTGGATTCGAAATTCGTTTTAAATTTTGGATCGAAACACACCAAGAACTAAAACGTTACCTCCCAGTTAAATCTAAAATTTCTGCGCGGCGCGTAAAACCTGCCGATGCCCGCACCCGTCGCCTGATCGATCATATTGACCGTTCCGAAAGCCCTGATCGAGCGGGCGCTATCCCAAGTGATATATTTGGCGTTGGTTAGGTTGTAAACGCCTAGACTAAAGTTAAAATTTTTTTGCGGCTTTGCATAAGCAATAACGTCCACTACCGTATAATCACCGCTTCGCCAACCTTTGGTATTATCGGTTACGGGCTCTCCGTTTACTATAGAAGCATCGATGTGCCCCCAATACGGATCCGTTCTTTCGACTTGGCTTTTCCAATACATATTGTAGGTGTCTTTGCGCTTCTTGGCTCCTACGTCGGTAATGAAAAGATCAATGCCATATTTGTCGCCGGGCGTAGAATAGCCGATATTATAGACGGAAGTAGGCGGTTGGATCGCATTCATCGGCACCTCTTCGCCCCTGCTGCATCCGGAGTTTGAATTATTGGCGTTTGAGCCGTTGCTGGCGCACGACATTCTGCCCTTTTGTCTGCTATATTTATACCCCAGCCTAAATCCCTCTAGACTCTCCGATACATCGCCGAGCTCCAGATGGGTATTTATCTCAAATCCATGCACTTTGGCGCTATCTCGGTTTACGTTTTGATAAAACGGATAGGGTATCTGCTGATCTACGACTTGTAAATTTCCCAAAAATTCAAGATCGATAAAATTTTTATAATCCGTCTTAAAAACATCGAAAGTTATGCGGCTTCTCTCGCTATAAAAGGTAAGAGCGATCTCCTTCGTCCTTGCGATTTCTGGTTCTAAAAATATATTAGGACGGATAGAAAAGTCCGGATGCTTAAAGGTCATATACGCCTCATCCGATGTCGGAGCGCGGAAACCCTTGGAGCCTTTTAGCTGAATTCTTATCCAATCGAGCGGGTCTAAATTTAGACCTAGTTTGTATGAGCCGCTTTTGTATTCCTTCTCTCTTAGCAGGAATTTTAAATTTTGCTGATAATTTTCCTCTCCATAAGGAGTGTAGTAACCATGTATTCCGTCATAGGGGTTGTAAGGATACGGCACCCACAAACCGGTTATGATGCCTCTGGGCACTTCGGGATAGCCGGTATATTTCGGTTTATGCTTTACCTTGTCGTAGCGATAGCCAAGATCAAAGCCTACATATTTGGTTATTTGAATTTCATCTCCGATATAACCTGCCGTAGTCGTAGTTTGCACCGGGATCAGGTAGGTATTAACGGCGGTCGTATTGCTTCTCTGATTGCCGTTCATATGGTAGTCGGGATTCGGTACGCCACCTCCAGGAGTTCTACCGAAGAGTATATTATCCCACCATTGTGAATCACCCGAGTAAAATCCATCTTTATTAGTCATAGATTTATCTGTTTGATCCAAAAGTCCGCCGTATGATATAGAGTTCTCTATGGTATCAAATAGGCTAATGTATTTCTCGAAATCCAAATTTACTTGCTGGGTTTCGGTATCTAACGTCCTGTCGGAGTATTGGATTGAATTATAGCCGTCAGTGTATGGCAAAATATGATATAAATCATAGCTTGTGCTCCAGTCTCCATACCAAGACCATGCAGGATCAGTATTGGGCCTTGTTACTGTGGCGTCTTCGCTTGATTTTTCTATCGTTCCATATACTTGACCGTTTGGGAGGGTGTGTTTAGTAATATCTCTTTCAACGAATTCGTAAGTGTAACCCTTGTCATTTTTCATATAATCCTCTGTGTCATATTTTGCCCTTAAGACTCTAAATTTTTTATCGCAATTTATTTTGGTACAGTCTAAAAATATACCCGTAGAATTCTGAGTTTTAAAGTCGGTGCCAGGGTTAAGATTATTCCCGGCATTGTCTTTAATAGGTGCGGGGGTATCCGAATCATATGAATTCGTATCTGTAGTTAAGCTTCGATTATTTTTATCGGTTATTTCATAGTTATTTGAATTTTCCTTTAATTGCAATCCCGCAGGATTTTGCGTATTTTGGCAAGCGCTCCCCTGGCAACCCTCTTTATTGATCGCGCGGTTTTTAATACTCTGCTTCGAGTATGAAATTTTAACGTGATCCCAAAGCAGCGTCTCGCTGAAATTTTCGTAGCTGAATTGCACGTTTCTTCGATCGGAGCTGTCGTGGTTCGTCCTGCTTCCGTATCGTTCCGGAGCGCCCGGGCGACTGCCGAGCCTGAGCGTGTAAGATAGGTCTTCGCCGTTGGAATTGAGCTTTGAGTTATCCACCGCAACGGAAAATCTATGCTCGTCGCCGGGTTGAAATCCAACCTTTACGAGCGTGCTCTTCTTGGTTATGGTGTAGGGGTCTGCCTTTTCGCGAGTTTTTCCTATGTGAAGTTTATCCTCTTTACTATCATATATATCGTAGAAATAGTTTTTTCTCTCATGTCCGTGTCTATCGGTATTTATAACTAAAAAATCAAACCAGCCATATCTAGCCGCACCAGTAAAGGAGTGGAAATTTTGACTATCGACGCTTTGATAGCCCTGTTTAAAGCCGAAATGATAGTTCTTTTCCGTTAAGAAATCCCTGGCGTCTTTGGTTTCAAACATTACCGATCCGCCGAGCGCGCCGCTTCCCGCTTTTATAGAGTCGGCTCCTTTGGTGATATTGGCTGTTTTGACGTTTTCCATCTCTACGCCGTTTCTTGTGTTGTTAAAATTTCCATACCCCTCAAAAAGGTCTTTAAAGCCCTGCGAGCTTAGAGTCTCCGCTTGACGAAGCCCGTCCACCGTGATAGCCACGCGGTTTTCGTCCACGCCGCGAACGGCATATCCGCTAGCGCCGAATCTGCCTGTTTCGACCGCCGTGATACCCGTTTGGTATCGCACCAAGTCTCTACTATCGGTGATCTGCTGCTTCTTGATAGTCTGCGCGGTAGTTTTAGTTTCGCCGACCTTTTGCTCGGCTACGCTTTGCGAATCGACATTTCCCGTTACCTGGATAGTTCCCAGCTCTTGTGAGTTGGCGGGCTCTTCCGCGTAAAGCGAGCCATAAAAGAGCAGCGAGACATAGAGAGAGAGAGAGAATCTTCTAAACATTTATATTTCCTTACTTAATGATTATAGAATTGATTATTAACGCGGCGAATAATAATACAAAGATTTTTAATGTTTAATTAAATTGCAGTTTAAATTTAGGATAAATTTTAAATGCTTGAAATTTTGATTTTTTAAGAAGTATAAAATTTTGAATAGGTCGAAAAATACGTAATAGGCGCATTTTAAGCTTTAATATAGCTCTAAATTTTGCAAAGCGTTTTTGAAACGGCTAGCAAAAATACTGAAAATTATAAAAGGGCGAATGATAATAAAGCGCATTTTATAATATGTAACGCGCTTTTTGAATTATGATATTTTTGCAGGTAATCTTAAAATTTTATACTCAATCGCTGCACTGCAAATTTATCATATTAATAGATTGTAGCCTCGCAGGATTTGTTAGCAGATTTATTTATCGGTGCCGGAATAGGGCATAAATTTTTGCCGGGTAGAATTTCACGCTGCGCTATAAATTTTATGCGCCCCGAAATTTTGAAATTTTGTTTTCCACAAATACGGTAAGCGGCAAAATTCCGCCACGCGAATAAAGCATACTATCACGTTACGGGCATCGATAATCTACTCGTTTATTCCGCCAAATTAACCCATGCCGCCGTAAATTTTATGTTTTAAAATTTCACGCCGAATTTCTCGCTAAAAAGTCCGCACTACTGCCGTAACCTGCGCGCTTTTGCGCGGCGAGAAGTAGTGCACGAAGCTAGTGCAGGATCCATCAGGCACGCATATTTCGGTGCTTAGCTTATGCCTTACGTGGATGGAGTCGATACTCGGGATTTTTACCGATGCGCTTGCGATGCCGCTGTATTCGCCAATCTCTATCGGCGCCTCTAGCTCATCCCTTTCAAATACTACGCGCCCGCTCTTCTCCTGCTCGAGCTTGGTGTTTTTCAGCACGATCTTCGGCGTATTTTCGCGATTTATATGGTTAAATTTTATATTTAGCTCATACGGAGCGCCCGTGGAGTTATCATCGGGGAAATCTGGCATTGGATCCCCCTCTCGATGTACCCATCTTGCACCACCGGTCGTAGAGTCCAAGCTTACTCCGATTGTAAAGTTTTGCAGCTCCACACTGGCGCCGCTAAAAGTATAAAGTCGCATCCAGCTCTCGTAATTGCGACTAAAAACTTGATATGCGATCATAAAGGTGCCGAAAAGCGAGCTTATGACCACCCAAAACAGAAATATAAATTTAAAAATCTTACGCAAAACGAACTTTAATATCTTCATCGCTATCCTTTCAATCTAAAGCTTAAGCGGAATTCCGCCTGCGAATCCGCGAATTAAAATTCCGCGCGGGATTTCGCTTATGAAATTTCGCGCCTTTTCGGTTTACGGCAGAATTTTAAGACAGAATTACGTACCGAAATTTTACGGCTGAATTATAAAACAAAATTCCGCCCATGAAATTTTACCTAGAATCTCTCCTGTAAAATTCCATAACGAAATTCGAAGATGAAATTTTATGGGCGAAATTCCATAGCTAAAATTTCACGGCAGACCTCAGAAATCAATTCCAGCAGCAAAATTCCACGCCTTAAAATTTTAAGAAAGTATGAAATTTTTTATCTGATCGCAGATCGCTTCTTCGGATTGCGCGGCGTCGATTTGCAGCGTCTGAACGCCGCACGCCGTGCATGCCTGTGCCATCAGCTCCTGCACGCGCATTAGATATTTTAGCCCGCGAGCTTCGATTATATCGCTGCTAACGCGCGTTTTAAGCCGTTTTTTGACGAGCTGTTCGTCCGCCGAAAATAGCACGATTTTATCTGCGAATTTGCCCCCGAGCGCAAATTTATTAAGCGCGATGAGTTCGTTAAGATCCGCGTTTTCGTCGTTTGCCAGCGCATAGGCAAGCCCCGAGATGAAGCCGCGATCGCTTAGCACGAGCCTGTCCGCGCCGCCCTTTATCACGCGCTCGTAGTGCTCGGCGCGGTCTGCGAGGAACAAAAGCAGCTCGGCGCGCTTTGAGATTTCGCCGCAGGCTTCGCGTAGATTTATGCTACCGCGCCGCCACTTAAAATCCTCGCCCAAAACGAGGCTTCGCACCGCCTCGCCGAGCTTCGTGCCGCCGGGCTCCTTGGTCACGATCGCCTGCGGAAAAGCCGTCGCCAGCCGCGCTATCTGCGTGCTTTTGCCCACGCCGTCGATACCTTCGAATATTACATACATTTTTCGCCTTTAAATTTGTGCGTTATTTTACAAGCTTATAGCTAAATAGCGGCTTTTTTAAACAGCTGAGCGCTAAATTTCGCCTCCAAATCGGGCTTTTGCGCGAGCTTATCCGAGCCGCTTTTGATCTTTTGACGCAAATTTTATCGGGCGCCTTGCTCGGCTCTTGATTTTTGTGGCGCAGCTCGCGGTTAAATTTAGCGCTCGGACGGATGCGCCGAATAAGCGGTGAGCAAATTTTGCGCTTACGGACATTTACCGAGCGGAGCAGGGCGCCGGTCGATAAAGACGACGCGCCGTGCGGATATGATGACGCGTCGGGCGAGGTAGGGAGCCATTATACATAGCAGGATATGTGCTTTGCGAAGCGGATGGCGCTAAACGGAAATGGCGGCGCTTCTGGCGGAGCAGGGCGGCAGCGTCGTGTAGAGTGGGGCGCATTGGGGCGGGCGAGTGCTGCGCGCGATGATAAAACCGCGACGATGAAATTTTAAATTTTGCCCTATACGTTTATCGGCTCGGGATTTATTGCTATGAAATTTTTCCGCAGATCGCTAAGATCGCAATCGGTAGCCGTGATCGTAAAATCCTCCGTCATATCGAGCGCAAATTCGCCAAGACCTGCTTTAAGCTGCTTCATACACCCCCAAATAAGCTTTTTAGCCTGCGCATATTTATCATTTAGCTGCGTTTCTTGATTGAAAAGATCAAAAATTTTCGCCGTTTCGTAGTCTACTTCGACCTCAGCTCGAAACTCGTAATCAGGAACGAGCCAAAGAAGCCAGCCATCTTTTCGCGCAAGCCACTGCGCGCGCTGTTCTTGCGAACCGAATCCGATGATCGGCGGCAAACTCCTATTGTCGCAAGCTAAATTTATGCAGTAGAGCTTACAGCCTGGCGCGTGCTTTTTGATCGTCTCTTTAATCGCGGGCAGCAGCCTTTGCGCGGCGAGCTCATAAAGCTTTTTGTAGCTCATATCCTTATCGGGCTTTTGATAGCGCACATAACCATTTTCGGTTATTAAGCTCAGTTCGCCCATTGCGTCAAATTCATAGTTTGTTACGTCATTCCTTCTGCCTGCGCGAGGGTGCTCTACATACTCCCGTCTTTGTGCGAGTTTGCCGCCTTCGTAAGTAAAATTTTCTATCCCATAGGCGTTGTTGTCAAAGGCCGAGTAGATGGACTTTAGCTCGCCATCCTCATAGATAAATCTTTTTATATTGAAGCATCCTACGCATCTTTTATTGTAGCAACCGAAATGATATTTTAAAACTTCGTCCCGCCCCCAAAAATAAAGGCTTTCAAAGAAATGTTTTTTGCCGTCATGTTGTCTTTCAAAAACGACGCGATCTTGCGCATCAAAGCCGTATTCGTAGGCGTTTGCGATCTTTTTTGGTTTAGCTTTTAAAATTTTGCCCTTAAAGAAGCGGTTATATTCGAAATAAAAGGGCTCTAAATTAATATACTCGTCCGACGCCCAGCGCCTACTTACGACCTGCGCTTCGGCTATTTTATGTAAGGCTTTGTATTCATCTCTCACGCTTTTTAAAAACGTTCGCAGTCTTTCTATCTCATCCATTGCTTCGCTCATTTTTATCTCCCGTGTGGTTTGTAAATTTTAAATTTAGCTGCGCCTGCGAGCTAAATTTCAGTCGCTTGCAAGCTCATTTTTTCAAAAATTTTAAAATTTCGCTCGGCACCAGGTGCGAAACATCGCCGCCGTGGCTCAAAACGGAGCGGACAATCGAGCTTGAGATGAAGGCGTTTTTGAGCGTCGGCATCAAATACACGCTCTCAAATTTCTCCCATAGCGAGGCGTTTGCATAGCCGATCTGCAGCTCGTACTCAAAGTCGCTAACCGCGCGGAGTCCGCGGATAACGAAGCGCACGCCGCAAGATTTAGCAAAATCCACGAGCAGATTATCAAAGCTTTGCACACTTATGCCGCGAAGCCCGCGTGTCGCGGCTCGCGCCATCTCTAGTCTGGATTTTAGGCTGAAGTAGGGCTTTTTGCTCTCGTTTAGCGCGACTGCGACGATGACTTCATCAAAAAGCCCTAGCGCACGCTTGATGACGTCCAGATGGCCGTTCGTGATAGGATCGAAAGTGCCCGGATAGATACATTTTCTTGAGTTTTGCATTATTGCCACCTTTTAAATAGCTCGTTTTGCACGCCCAGAGCGTCGCACCACTTGCCGATTATGAAATTTTTTAAATTTTGCACGCCGCAGTAGCCTGCGATCACGGGCGGAGCGATGATGACGCCGAGTGCGGCTAGCTCACTCATCTGACGCAGGCTGATCGCAGAAAGAGGCATCTCACGCACGCCAAGAACTAGCCGCTTGTGCTCTTTTAACGCGACTGCAGCGGCGCGGGTGCTTAGACTGTCGCAAAGCCCGCCGTAAATTTTAGCCAAAGAGCCAATAGAGCAGGGCGCAAAGATTGTGGCGTCAATGCCGAACGAGCCCGAAGCGGGCGGCGCGCCCAGATCGGTGTCGGGATAAAATTTTACGTTCTTAAATTCCGCGGATTTTAAAGCCTCGTTCGCATCTATGCCGCTTTCGGCGCTCAGGACGCGGCGTGCACCCTGCGTAAGCACGGCGTGGATTTCATGCGGCGAGCTAGCGAGAAATTTAAGCAGATCAAGCCCGATCTCGCAAAAACTCGCGCCGCTTACGCAAACTAAAATTTTCATTTCAAGGCTTTCATATCGAAATTTTGTGCTTTAAAAGCGAGCGGAACGGAAAGAATTTTAAAATTTGAAGTTAAGATGGAGCGGGAAACGAGAGTCGAACTCGCGACATCAACCATGGCAAGGTTGCGCTCTACCACTGAGCTATTCCCGCATGCGGTAAAAATAAAGCGCGATTGTAGCCTATAAATTTTCATTTGTCAATAATTTCTCGCTTAAATTTCATAAATTTTTATGATTTCTCCAGCGCGAACTTTGTCGCATTCGGGATCAGCCAAGAAAAAATGCGATGCCGCAGCCAGCGGTCTGATGCGCCCAGAAGGCGACGGCATAGGCGTAAAAACTCCGCCTTCATATGCGCCTACGGTTAAATTTACTCTGCCGCTTTTTAGCTTTAGATCGCTTGCGAGCTTGGCATAGATCGCCGCTTCTGCGCTAAAAGCCTCGCTTGCGCCGCTAAGCTTAAATAAGATCGGCAGTATGACTGCGCGCGTAAGCACGAAAGCAGCCATTGGATTGCCTGCCATTGCAAAGACGAATTTGCCGTCTTTTGCGAAGCACTTGCTGGGGCGGCCGGGCTTGATATCAATGTGATCGAAAGCCTGCAAAAATCCAAGTTCATTCATAGCGCTTTGCATAAAATCCGCCTCCCCAGCACTTGCTCCACCGCTGGTAATTAGCACGTCAAATTTACGCGTAGCAGTATCTAGCGCCTCGCACACCGCGCTAAAATCATCCTTTAAAATCCCTAAATACTCATTTTCAAAGCCGTATTTTTGCAGCAATGCAGCAATACCACTAGAGTTGGCGTTATAAATTTCGCGCTCACTTGCGCTCTGCCACGGCTCTTTTAGTTCGTTTCCACTGGAAAATAGAGCGATTTTAGGACGCGTGTAAACGCTTGCTTCGTAAATTCCTTGCGCGGCAAGAAGCATGATTTTGGCAGGGTTTAAAATTTCGCCACGGCGCAATAAAAGCTCGCCCGCGCGCACCTCCTCGCCTTTTTTACGAAAGCCGTCGTGGGCATGAACGAAAGCAGGGATTTTTAGAGTTCCACCTTGCGTGTCTACATCCTCTAGCCTCGCGACAGAGTCCGCGCCCGCAGGCATTGGCGCGCCGGTCATTATCTTTTGCGCCTGTCCGGCCTTGATTTCGTAGAATTTCTCATCTCCTGCAAAAATCGTAGGCTCTACGATCTCTAGCTCTTCGTCTTTGAATTCTGCCGCGTAGGCATAGCCGTCAAGCGCCGAATTATCGAAGCAGGGTAGGTTTTTAATCGCAGAAATATCGCTAGAAAGAATGCGGCCTAGAGCGCTGGGAAGAGGTACCATTTCGCTCCGCCTGCTTGATGTGATTCTGGCCGTAGCCAAATCTATAGCCTCATTTATTCCTATCATTTTAAGTCCTTTTTATCATTTTTTACATTTTAAATTCGCGCAGTTAAGACCTCACATAGTCTTAAATTCTATGTTTTGCCAAAGCTTGCAAAGCAAAATTTACCCAAATAAATGTGCGAAATTTTATGGGCTCAAACTTGTCTTGTTTTAATGCGAGCGTTGCTTAAAATTTCAAAACATTTCGCTCGTAAAATTCCGCTTTGCCCTAGGAATTCCACCCACATTTGCTTAAAAAATTCCACCACGGCTCGTTCATTAAATTTTACCAAAGTTCGCCACTTAAATTCTTAAGGGACTCATCCTTGAAATTCTACCAAGATTTGCCTTTAAAATTTCGCCACACTTAGCTTTAGCGATTTAAATGCATTGCTGCTGATAGAATTTACGTGGCTCTTACGTAGCGTGGCATTTTAAAACGCGTTTTGCATAAAATTCCGCATCACTTGCTCGCACAAGATTTTTATTCCGAAGTCTTCATTCCTCCAGCCTCTGTATATCGGCACCAAGCGCACCAAGCTTAGCTTCCAGCCTCTCATATCCGCGATCTAGGTGGTAAATTCTATGTATTTTGCTCTCGCCGCGCGCCGCAAGGGCGGCTAAAACGAGTGCCGAGCTGGCGCGCAGATCGGTCGCCATAACGTCTGCGCCGTTTAGCTTGCCGCCGCTGATAGTCGCGATGTGTCCGTTTAAACGGATATCTGCGCCCATTCTTGAGAGTTCGCTAACGTGCATGAAGCGGTTTTCAAAAAGCCTCTCGTCGATGGTGCTGACGCCCGAGGAGATGCACGCAAGCGCCATAAACTGCGCCTGCATATCGGTAGGAAAGCCCGGATATTCGCTCGTGATGATCTCTACGGGTTTGATCTTTGAGGCGGGCAGGATCGTGATCTCGTCGCCACCGTTTGAAATTTCAAATTTAAAGCCCATATCTTCAAATTTTGCAAGCACGGCGCCAAGATGAGCCGCGCAAGCGTGCGTGATCGTGATACGAGAGCCCGTGATTGCGCCTGCGCACAGATAGGTGCCCGCCTCGATGCGATCGGGAATGATCGAAATTTCGTTCAAGCTTAAAAGCTCGCCGCCGCTTCCTTTGATGAGGATTTCGTTCGTGCCGATGCCCTCTATGTCGATGCCTGCGCTTTTTAATGCGTTACAAACGGCGATCACTTCGGGCTCTTTTGCCGCGTTTATGATATGCGTGGTGCCGCTTGCTAAGGCAGCCGCCATTACGATATTTTCGGTGCCGGTGACGGTAATTTTGTCAAAATTTATAGTCGCGCCCTTAAGCCCCTTTTTTGCGGTGCAAACGACATAACCCTGCTCGATCTTAACCTCTGCGCCCATCTTTTCAAGCGCGCTAAGGTGCAGATCAATCGGCCTTGCGCCGATCGCGCAGCCCCCCGGAAGGCTTACCTCGCAGTGTCTAAACCGCGCTAAAAGCGGTCCCAGCACCAAGATCGAAGCGCGCATTTTACGCACTATGTCGTAGATCGCTTTGGTCGAGTTTATCTCGCGCGGATCGATTTTGGCAGTGTTGGCGTCAAGGAACTCGCACTTTGCGCCTAAATTTGAAAGCAGTTGAATTAGCGTGTGGATATCGGAAACTGCGGGTAAATTTTTAATTACGACTTCGTTTTTTGAAAGGATAGATAGAGCTATGAGCGGCAGTGCGGCGTTTTTTGCGCCACTTATTTTGACGCTGCCGCTTAGTTTTTTGCCTCCGTTAATTCGTAGATAATGCATGATTTCTCCGTGTAAAATTTAAATAATTATACAGAATTTAGCTTTAAAGTTACCATTTTGTTACCGCCAGGCGCTAAAATTACGCCGTACGTTCGAATCGTCGCATAATTTTATTTAAGGATTTATATGAAACAACTAATTATCTGCGCTTTGGGTGCGTTTTTGCTGGTCGGTTGCTCCTCAAAAGCCCCGTCTGCCGGCAGCCAGCAAGCGTATGTCTTAAACGATCATGAAGAAGGAATAACTTCGGTGCCGGGAAGCGAGTTTAACCGCCCGCTAATCGCATCGGTAGACGATTACACTGGCACTCGCGCAGGAGGAGACTGCAGCGGATTTATTACCGTGCTAAATGATAAATACGATGATCTATTTTTTAACTCAAAAGATCTGCCGAAATACTTCACAAACGGACGCAAATCCCAAGCAATATATAATTATTACAGCCGTAAAAATTTACTCAGCAATACGCCGCGAGTGGGGGATTTGGTATTTTTTCAAAACACCTTGCGCTCTAACAAAGGCAAGGTCAATAACGAGATCAGCCATATCGGTATCGTGCGTGAGATCTATGCTGATGGTCGCGTGAAATTTGTCCACAATACTCGCGGTAGAAATCAAGCGGACTTCGTAAATTTAAATAAGAAAAACGTCCATGTAGCGGGGCAAAAGATGGAAAATAGCTATATCGTCCGCTGCGGCAAAGACCGCATAAGCTGCCTAGCATCGAATCGCTTCGCAGGGTATGGACGAGTAAATAACTAGAATTTTGAAAATTTTTTTCCGTATTTTTTGAAAAATTTCTTATAACGTTTGGAATTTATTAGATTTTATGGAATTTTGCTAGACCTTTTAAAAATTCGCGGCGGTTTGATTTAGGCTCTAAAATTTCAAGTAAAATGCTGTTATGGTAAGTCAAATTAGCATTATACGAGAATATTTTTGTATTTTATAATCGCGTATTTTTCAATACTAATAAACTTGAACCCTTTGTTTATGTACCAATTATGGCTATGAGATTATACAAGAAGCAACCAATTTAACGCGCAATATAATAAGGATTTAAAATATTTACCCTAAAATTTATTTTGAAATTAATTTAAACTCAAATTTTTGTTATTCTTGGTGAAATTATACTTATAATTATACATAAAATTCTACGAAATAGCTTCATATAGTTGAAATTCCATCGTTATTAAATTTAACGGCATGTTTGTTTTTTAATTTACGTCAGATAAACTTTATAAATTCCAGTAAAGCTTTCAAAAAAGATTTACGGTCTAAATTTTGTTACGAAAATTTTAGTTTAAAGCTTTATATCTAAATTTTAAATTTTAGCGCAGCTATTTGATAAGGCGCTTTCAATTAAAACTATTAGCGAATTTTAATGCTAGCACTTATCCATAAATTTATCTCTAGCCTATAAAATCACACTACGCCTTTAATTTAATAAAAATTTTGCTACTATGCGTGAAAAATTTAAGGAGCTTCATGCAATCAGGCAAATTTACTCTCGCGATCATCGCGGTGAATATCCTATTTTTCGTAATTTCATTCGCATTGGAATATTTTTTCGGCTTTAAGTCCTACCTGTTTTTTGGGCTCAATCCATATTTTTTCGAGGGGATGCCGTGGCAGCTACTAAGTTCATCTTTTATGCACGGCGGAGTGATGCATCTAGCGATGAATATGGCAGTCTTGTATCAATTCGGCGGGATTTTAGAGCGGGCGTTCGGTGGGATAAAATTTACGCTACTTTACATCGTAGGCGGGCTGCTGAGCGGCGCTTTGTGTCTGATTTATATCCGTTATGCCATGAGCATGGGAGAAATCGTCAATATCGTAGGCGCTAGCGGCGCTATCTGTGTGCTTTTAGGCGTGATTGCTTATTTTGATGAACGCAATGCGGGCGGGATTTTTATCGCAATTTTGATAATGAGCTTTGCACCGATGTTAATGGGCGTAAATGTGGCATGGTATGCGCACATAGCGGGATTTGTGGTCGGTTATGGCTTTGGAATGATCCAGAAAAAATTTAGAATTTTGTAGAATTTAACGCTAAATTATACATAAAATTTTATGAAAGGATGCGGATGAAACGGATATATTTTATAAGACATGCCGAGGCGCAAAGCGGCGGCAAAAGCGATTTTGAACGGGCATTAAGCCAAGTGGGCGAACTTTGTGCAAATAAACTTGGAGAAAAGCTGCGTAGCTTGGGACTTATGCCTGATTTGATTATTACAAGTTCGGCTATACGCGCACTCCATACGGCGCAAATTATCGCTAATGCGTTGGATGCGACAAAAAAAATAGCGTTATTGCGAGAGTTATACGACGCAAGCTTATGGGATTTGGCAAAGTTTATTCGCAGCTTGGATGAGATACGATTTTTTGGGTGCAGTGTGAATGTTGAAAAATACAATGCGGTTGGTCTGAGTAGCGAAAAACATCGCGACGCAAACGATGAAAATTCTGCTTTTAAGAGCACTAAAATTCCCGCTAGCATTAGCGAAAATAATGCGCTATCTTGCAATGATGTGGAAATTTCTAGCACAGATGTTATGCGAAATTTTAACGCAGCTAGCGCGGAATGCGTATTTATCGTTGGACATAATCCGACAATAGGCGCAATTTGCTCGCTTTTAGGCGAGAAGGAAGTCGATAAATTCTCTCCTTGCTCGATTTGCGGCTTAGAATTTGACGTTCATAAATTCTCAGATATTACCGATCATAGCGGCAAGATGGTAATGCTGCAATGCCCTTAATTACGCTTTTAACGCTTCATAGTTACAATCGGGCGGCTCGTTGGCGCATTAAAGCTACTTTTTGCCGAGCATTGTCATATACTCGTAAAATAAGACCATATGGCAAAATAGCAAATTATTTTTGAGATAACTTTAAATTTTAAAAAATTTCCAATGATGTGGCTCGCCTTGAAATCGTGGACTAAATGAGTCAGAAAACTAAATTTCATATTTTTAGATGATCGAGTGTTAGCACTTTCGCTTGAAATTCCATTTGCTTTGGAAAATCTTAAGTTTAGATTTTGCGGATGGAAATTTCGTGCTGAAATTTTCTCAAAAACATAAATTTATTGAGAAGAATAAAATTTATTAAGTAAAATTTAATAGTAGTCGTGGTATCATTCCCTAAAAATTTTGATAGGGAATTGATAATGAGACAGTACGAAACATATAGATGCGAAAAATGCGGCGCGGAGGTCGAGGTGCAAAAAGTAGGCGGCGGCGCGCTTAGCTGCTGCGGCGAGCCGATGAAATGCATCACCGAGGATCTGACGCAGGTAAATTTAATGAAGGCATTCGCAGGCGAGTCTCAGGCGCGCAATAAATACGATCTTTACGGCGATTTGGCTAAAGAGGCGGGCTTTCACGCCATCGCGCGACATTTTTATGAGGCTGCCGAAAACGAAAAATGGCACGCCAGAGCCGAGCTAAAGGCACATCATGCGGCTGCCGGCATAGCGCTTGATAAGATGGATAAAAATCTGCTTGATGCTGCCGCCGGCGAGCGCTACGAGCACGAGAGCATGTATCCGAGCTTCGCTAAAATCGCAACCGAAGAGGGCAAAAAAGAGGTAGCGCGCCTTTTTAACGCTATCGGCAAGGTCGAGGAGGAGCACGAGCGCGAATACAACGAGCTTCAAAAGATCCTGCTAGAAGAGGGCTTTTTCGAGAGCTTCGACGAGGAAGTTTGGGTGTGCGAGGTCTGCGGCCACGTTCATCGCGGCAAGAAAGCCCCAGGCGCCTGTCCGCTCTGCAAGGCTCCGCGCGAGTATTTCAAAAAACAAAGGCTCGTTTAATTTTGATGCTTGCGGCACGGCGTTTTTGCGATAGCTTTCGAAGCCGTCGCAAATCTCGTTTATTGTCGCGAACCGATCGCTTAAATATTGGCTTAAAATTTTGCGCGAGATTTCGTCTTTTTGCTCCTTTTTGTCGCGGACTCCGTGGCTAGACGAAATCTCGGGCTAAATTTATTTAGCCTAAACTCCTTTTCTTATCCCCCTAAGAAATGAAATCCTGCTCGCAAGAGCGGGATTTCTGTCGTAAAATAAATCTAAAAATAGTCATGCCGATGATTTTATCTCTTTAAATTTTTAGTGGAAATTTCTATATGATTCTTGCGCTGTTTACGAAGCAAGCTTCGCATCGGTAAATTTCACAGCAAACTTTGGTGGCAGAATCTTTTGTGTCTTTAATTTTAAGGCGAATACGGTGCGATGAGAATTTGAAAGCAAATCAAACTATAAAATTTCGAGGGTTTAAATTTTAAATCAGAAATTCCATCCTTGCGGAATTTGCAGATAAATTTTATATCCGCTACCTCTTAATATGTCGATTATCTTTTGCTTATAAAATCCTCGGATGAAATCCCGTATCGTAAAAATGTAAATTAAATTTTGCACTAAATTTATCCGGAATTTTAGGCGAAATCACATGAGAAAATCTAAAAAGTAAATTATTCTATACTCCAAAAGAATAAAATTTTAGATTTTTTGCAATCAAGCTCTAAGGCTCGCGCGTTAATTTTAAATTTTGCCGAGTTAAATTCTAAAGCTCGCAAGGTAAAATTTTTAGGTTCTGTTATGCTAGTATGAAAAACAAATTTCAGAATTTTTCAAAATAAAATTCTGAAATTCTTGTAAAATATTCCATAAAAAACGATTTTAAAGCCGTCTCAAAACGAGATTTAAAAAATCTCGCTCAAGCAAGCCTCGCGCCGCTGCAAATTTTAAAATTTCACTCCTCGAATTCCTCCGCGACCTTCGCCGCAAGGCGCAGTTTGTCGCTGTCGAAGTGGGTATAGATGCGCGAAGTATTTAGGCTCGCGTGGCCGAGAGCTTCCTGGACGAGTACGAGGTCCTTTTGCTTTTTGTAAAGCATCGTTGCGAAGGTATGTCGCAGCATGTGAGCGCCGTTTTTTTCCTTGCGGATGCCCGCGCTCATTAAAATTTTCTCCACTATGCCGCTGACGTAGGCCTGAGTAAGCGGCGCGCCGTTTTTGGTGACGAAAAGATAGCCCTCTTTGTTGGCGAAGTTCGTCTCCAGCGCGTTTAGATGCTCCTCAATTAGGTGGCGCTTGATCATTACGATGCGGTATTTATTGCCCTTGCCGCGGATTCGGATGACGAAAAGATCGCCCTCGGGCGCGATATCTTTGCGCTTGAGATTTATCGCTTCGCCCACGCGGATGCCCGTATAGACGATGATTTTTACGATTAGGCGGTTGCGATGGGCAAAGGAGCGAAACTCGCTTAGATTTATCGCGTCCAAAAACCGCTTCAGCTCCTCCTCGCTCATAAACTCCGGAAGCTTCGTGCCGCGGCTGCCGCTAATGCCGCCCCAATACTTAAGCTCGATGCCGAAGTTGTGCGAGGTACCGTCCTGCTCGTTTTGGCGGTCGATGAAGCCGAAAAAATTTATCAGCGCGATGCGGTAGTTTTTTTTGCTCGCATCGCTCAGCCCGCCCGTAATCGAGGCTAAAATTTCGCTCAAAAGCTCCTCGTCGATATTTTTCATACTCTCAAGGCCGTACTGCATGATCGCTTCGTAAAATTTTTTAAGCGGATTAAAGTAGGTGTTGATGCCCGTAAGGCCCGCATTTCGCGCATCTTTTGCGAGTCGCTCGAGTTCATTGATGTTTGCTACTTCGTGATTTAGCGCTAGGCTCGCGCGGCGAAACAGCGCGTCGTTTTTCAGCTCCTTATTCGATAACGCGCTTAGCTTGTAGCGCACGAATTTTACGAGCCAAAACAGCAGCGATTTTTCAAAGCTATCCTTATAATCGAGCGGGAATTTCATTTGCTCTCCTCGCTGTCGCCGAAGATCACGAAAGGCAGCATCAGCGTGTTTTTGATGAGATTATACGGCGTTTTTAGCACATCGGTCGCAACGCCGGTCGAGTAGGTAGGCTTTTTCATCGTACCGCGAATCTCGATGATCGTGGAGATCGTGTTGTTTTCGCCTAAGATGATATGATTTAACAGCGGGATTTTTGAGATTATCGAGCTTGCGTCTTTGAGGTATTTAAGCTCCAGATCGATATTCAGCGCACCGCTTTTCATATCCACTTCGCCGTTGCCCGCGATGTCGGCGCTACTGCCAGTAAAGTTCATCGCGTTTATATAAATTTTATCGTCGCTGCGGCGAAAGTAAATTTTGCCCTTCTGCACGCTAAAGCCGCGATCGTTGAAATCGGGTGTCTTAAACGTAAGCAGCGATGGCACCGAGTTTATAAAGCTAAGCAGCCTTTGATAGATGATGTAGTCCTTCAGATAGGTGTTTTGCACGTTGATCTCGCCGCGATAGTTGCGCGGATCGATGCCGCTTGCTTTCAGCGTAAATACCCCTCCGTCGAAGCTCTGCGAGCCCAGGAATTGATTAAGCGCCTCGCCGCTGATGTTTTGCGCAAAAATTTGAAGCAAACTCTTTTTAAAGATCAGCTTCACGTCGCCGCGTTTAAAGCTTGCGTTTAAATTCATATTTTTGCCGTCCAGCACGCCGTTAAAGTGCGTAAATTTAAGCGTCTTATTAAGATCGGATAGCACGATCGCAGAGTTTTGCCCGCTGAAATTTATCGGCGAGCGCTCCTTCGTGCCGCTATTAAACTCGCTAGTTTGCACGCTCGTATTGATCGCGACGTCCACGTCTTTTAAAGAGACGAAGTTGCCGCCTTTGTTGATTTTGAGAGAAATTTTACCGCTTTCGCTAGAGCCGTCCAGATCGCCCCCGCGCACTCTAAGCGCGAAAGAGTCGTTTTTATAATGGCTTCCGTCCTTGTTCAGCAGACCGAAATCAAAGATGAGATTGTTGCTGCTGATATCTAAGTTTGTAAAATCGCTGGTTAAAATTTTAAGATCTCCGCCGCTAATGCCCGCGTTTTTAAGCGTCTTAGAAAAGGGCAAAATTCCGCTAATATCGGGCGAGCTAATCTCGATCCGCTCGCCGAAGCTCATCTTCGCGCCTAAAAATTGCGAGCTCAGCACCGGCGCTTTGCCGCTAAAATCAAGGCTCATATTATCTCGCGCGTCACCAAATTTTAAAATTTCTTTGCCGTTCGGGGAGAGATTAAAGCTATGGATTGTGCCGTTAAATTTAGCTTTGCGCGTGGCGATATCGATACTGCCGCTTGCAGTGGCGTTAAAAATTTCATTTTGCAGATTCGCGTCTTTGATGTCGATCTTTTTTTCTGTGATATGCACCCGCGCGGCTTTGGAGTGAAATTTCGCTTTGGAGATCATCAGATCGGCGTCTTTTAGCGTCACGTTCGCATCGACCTTGGCGCTTTCCTTTTCGACGTCCACGTCTATCAGCACGCGCGCATCGATCCCGCCGCTCAGCGGATATACGGGCTCATTTATGCCGTAGCTTTGCAAAATATCTACAAGGTCTTTGCCCAAACTCTCTTTAGTTCGCAGATCCAGATATACGATCGGCCTCTCTTCAAAGAGCCCGCCGATACGCACGCCGCTTCCCTCCAGGCTTTTGCCTTTAAATTTAGGCTCATTCAGCGTGAAATTTAGAAAATCGTTTTTAAGCGTGATGTTGGCGTCTTTTACCGTTACGGCTTCGATTTGCGGTTGAAATTTTATCGTAAGATCCTGCGCGTAGGCTGTAGCGCTAACGTTTTCGGCGATCGGGCGCGGATCTTTCAGATCGACTTTGGCATGCAGATTTTCGATGTAGTAGTTTTGCGCGACCGCCTTGCCGTAGATCCACTCGTTCGCAAGGGGATTTAGCCCAGTAAGTGCGCCCAGCTCATTCATAAAATTTTTCAGACTCAAGGCCGAAGCGCGGTTTATCTCGATATTTAGCTCCGAGCCGATGTTATGCACGTCAAGCTCGCCCGCAATCTCGTGCGAAGCGAAGGTGCCGTTAAAATCATACGTATCAGCTCTGAAATTTGCTCGCGCCGTGCCGTGCAGAGTGAGATTAAAATCATTTAGTTCAAGCTCGATCGGATCGAAGCTAAGTCCGTTTGAGCCAGGCGTGATCTTTGAGCTTAGCCTAAAAAACCGCGTGTCGGCGTAAAAAACGTCGCTTTTGTATTTTAGTTTCAGGCTTTCGCCTTTGATCTTTAAATTTTGCACGTCGATCTCTTCGAAAAAGGAGTTGATGAGCGAGATTTTTTTGCTAAATTCTAAAATTTTCTCGCTTTGCGTGCGCAGATCGGTGGAATTTTGCTCTAAATTTTGTGTATTATTTTGCGTAATTTCAAGATTTTTGATGCGCAGTACGAGACTTTTATTTAGCTTGAGATAAAACCCTTCAAGCTTTGCAAAGCCCACGTCCAGCTGCGAAATCGCAATACCGTGCTTTAGGCCTACCGCGCAGATTATAAAAAGTATGGTTATGCACAAAAAAAATCTAGCCAAAGTTCTAAACATCATCGCCTCATCAAAAAACTCCGCCCCAAAACCAAATCGGGCGTGCCGAAAAACTACGCTTATAATATGAAATTTATTCAAAATTTTGGCTTATTTGCCTATAATTTCAGCTAAATTTTGAAAGGAACGCATGAAATTCTTTATAAAGCTCATCAAAGCGGCGTGCATTTGTATCGAGCTTGCGGCTATCGTCCTTTTGGCCGTAGGCTTTGATCTGCACGAGCGCGTCGGCAACGCGACAACCGTGCAGATAGGACAAGGCAGCTCAACGAAAATTTTATCCGAACTCTCAAAGAGCTATCCAAAATTTAGTAAATTCGACGCGAGGCTACTTTCTTTTTACGGCGGCGCAAAAACCGGCGAGCTGGAGCTTAGCGGCGAAAATTTGCCCAAATATCAATTTTTGTATGAGTTAAGCGTCGCAAAGCCCGTGATGAACGAGATTAAGCTGATCCCGGGAGAGACTACGATCGTGTTTTTAAAACAGCTGGCGAAAGATCGCGGGCTAAGCTTTAGCGAGCTTGAGCGCGAATACAACGCCACGGCGCCGTTTTACGAGGGCTTTTTGATCCCCGAAACCTATAAAATTAGCAAAAACGAAAGCGAAAAAAATATCATCGACCACCTTGTTTCAAGCGCACAAAAATTCCACGAAGGATTGTCGCGCGAGCTTAGCGGCGACTATAACGCCACGGCGTGGAAGCAGGTGTTGATCAAGGCCTCGGTCATTCAAAAAGAGGCCGCAAACGCAGATGAGATGCCGCTCGTAGCCTCCGTCATCGACAACCGCTTAGCCAAAAATATGCGCCTTCAGATGGACGGCACGCTGAATTACGGCGAGTTTTCGCACGTCAAGATCACTCCGCAGCGCATCCGCACCGACACCAGCCACTACAACACCTACCTCAACGACGGACTTCCGAAAGAACCGGTATGCGTGGTCTCTCGCGATGCGATACGCGCCGTTTTCGCGCCCGCAAAGAGCGAATACCTCTATTTTATGCGAAATAAAAAAACGGGACTTCACGATTTTGCGCGCACGCAAGCCGAGCACGAGCGCAACGTAAAGGCGCAGAGGTAAAATTTAAGGCCGTTTCGGCATTAAATTTAAAAACGAGATTTCGTCTTTAAATTTTAAAATTTAACCCCCGCAGTTATAAAAATGCGGATCGATATTTGGGAGATAACAATGAAAATAGCGATATTCGGCGCAGGAAACATCGGCGCAGCGGTAGCGAACGATCTTATCGTAAGCGATTCTTTGAGCCAAAAGATATACAGCATCGCGCTTGTGGATGCCGTAGAGCGGATCGCGAGCGGCAAGGCTTTAGATCTAGCCCATACGGCGGCGGTTTATGAGCGCGACCTGCGTATAAGCGGCAGCACGGAGCCTAGCGATATAGCGGACGCAGGCATCGTCGTGATCACGGCGGGGCGCGCAAGAAAGGCGGGACAGAGCAGGGAGGAGTTGTTTGGCAGCAACGCCGCCATCGTCGCGCAATGCGCGCGAGATGCCGCAAAATACGCGCCCGGCTCCATCATCATCGTCGTAACCAATCCACTTGATATGATGGTCTATGCGGCGCTGCAGGCTAGCGGGTTTGCAAAAGAGCGCGTCATCGGCATGGCGGGCGAGCTAGACGGCGCGCGGCTTAAATTTGAACTCGCTCGCGCGAGTGGCAAGGAAATTTCATCGATGAGAAGCGCGATCGTAGGCCCGCATAGCGAAGAGATGATCGCGCTTAAAAACGAGCTGGGATTTGAAATTTCGGATGAAATTTTTGGTCGCGCGGTACAAAATACCAAACGCGCCGGCGCGCAGATCGGCGAGCTACTGGGCACGTCGGCGTATTTGGCGCCCGCTGCGGGCATCGTAAAGATCATAAAATACATCCTTTTTGATACTTGCGGCACGCTCGCCTGCTGCGTCGCGGATGGATCGGGGGTGCCTTTGGGGCGCTTCGTAAGCGTCGGCAAAATGGGCGCGATAGAGAGAAATTTCGCCTACTCGGGCGAGTTTTACAAGCAGCTCGAACGGATGCGTGAGCGGATAGCGGAGCTAAAGTTTTAGTGGAAATAGAGCGAATTCAGCGCGATGCGGAAGCGGGATTCGTAGATTTAAAATTTCAAAGCGCAGGATTCTTGCAATAGAATTTTGCGGCATTAAATTTCACTTCGGCAAGAAATTTAAGCTCGCGGAATTGTGTAGCGTAAAATTTCATTCGCTGCGGAATTTTAAAATTTGTGCAATTTTGCTCGCTGTGAAATTTCGTAGATTAAAATTTTACTTTGACGTAGAATTCCGCGTGACGTAAAATTTTTAAACGCCACAAAATTTTAAAATTTAAACTCTGCAAAATTTAAAAACGAGAGGACTTTAATGCGATCAAAGCAGGCTTGCGCCGCAAAATTTCAATAAATTGCGAAGCTGGATTTGGTGCGGATTTTGATAAATTAAGGAGAAAATATGAGCGAAAATGAGAGCCAGCGCGCCGTCTGGACGGATGAGAGCCGCTGTAAGGCGTGCAACATCTGCGTAAGCGTCTGTCCTAGCGGCGCGATCGCGATGAGACAGGACGAGGGCGCCGTGCAGGGCATGATGATCGACGTGGTGGATGAGGGCGCCTGTATCGGCTGTAGGGAGTGCGAGTTGCACTGCCCTGATTTTGCGATTTTCGTCGCGCCCAAGGGCTTTAAATTCGCTCGTCTAAGCTCGCAGGCTAGAGAGATGGCTGAAAAGATCAAAAACAATAATTTTATGAAACCCAAGGACGCATAATGAGAGAGGTAATTTCCACAGGCAACGCCTTAATTGCGCGTGCGGCGATTGATTGTGGCTGTAATTTTTTCGGCGGCTACCCGATCACGCCGAGCAGCGAGATCGCGCACGAGATGAGTCGCTTGCTACCTAAGGTCGGAGGTAAATTTATCCAGATGGAAGATGAAATTTCGGGCATTTCTGTAGCTTTGGGCGCATCTATGAGCGGTGCGAAGGCGATGACGGCAAGCTCCGGTCCTGGAATTTCGCTAAAATCAGAGCAGATTGGACTTGGCTTTATCGCTGAAATTCCGCTTTTAATCGTAAATGTTATGCGCGGAGGTCCTAGCACCGGGCTTCCTACGAGAGTGGCGCAGGGCGATATTTTGCAAGCTCACAACCCCACTCACGGCGATTTTCAAAGCATCGCGCTGTGTCCGGGCTCGCTAAAGGAGGCTTATACGCAAACCGTGCGCGCCTTCAATTTAGCCGAGCGGTTTATGACGCCGGTATTTTTGCTACTTGATGAGACGCTTGGGCATATGCAGGCTAAGGCGATGCTCCCTGAAATTTCGGATCTAAAAATCGAGCGCAGGGCGGAATTTAAAGGTAGTCCGAAAGATTATGAGCCCTACGATGCTGCGCCGGATAAGCCTGCGGTGCTAAATCCCTTTTTTAGGGGATACCACTATCACATAACGGGGCTTCATCACGGCGCGAAGGGCTTTCCGACCGAAAACGAGCAGATCGTGCATCGCTCTATAAAAAGGCTTTTTAATAAAATTTCGGCGCATGAAGATGAGATCGTGCAATACGAGGAATTTATGCTAGATGACGCTGATGCTTGCATCATCGCCTACGGCAGCGTTAGCTTAGCAGCAAAAGACGCGATTTTAAAGCTACGTGGGCAAGGCGTGCGTGTGGGGCTTTTTCGCCCGATCACGCTGTGGCCAAGCCCAGCGCGCAAGCTAAGGGAGCTAGGGGAGAGATTTAATAAAATTTTGATCGCCGAGCTAAATTTAGGGCAGTATCTGCTAGAGGTGCAGCGCGCTTGCTTGAGGGATGATTTTAAGACGCTTCTTAAGGCAAACGGCAGGCCGATCAGCCCTAGCGAGATTATCGAGAAAGTAAAGGAGCTTTAAATGGCGTTTGATTACGATAAATATCTAAGAACGGACAAGATGCCTACACTTTGGTGCTGGGGCTGCGGCGACGGAGTAATCTTAAAAGCGATCATCCGCGCGATTGACCGCATAGGCTGGAGTATGGACGATGTGTGTGTGGTAAGCGGTATCGGCTGTAGTGGCAGGATGTCGAGTTACATAGACTGCAATACCGTCCATACGACGCACGGACGTGCGATAGCTTATGCTACGGGTATCAAGCTCGCAAATCCCGATAAGCACGTAATAGTAGTCACTGGCGATGGCGACGGGCTTGCGATAGGGGGCAATCACACGATCCATGGATGCCGCCGCAATATCGATCTAAATCATATCTTAGTAAACAATTTCATCTACGGGCTTACGAACTCGCAGACGAGTCCTACGACACCGCGCGGGTTTTGGACGGTTACGGCACAATACGGCAATGTCGATCCCAGCTTTGATGCGGCAAAGCTTGCGATTGCCGCTGGGGCAACTTTTGTCGGACGCGAGAGCGTGACAAATCCAGAAAAAATCGAGCGACTTTTGGCTAAGGGCTTTGAGCACGAGGGTTATAGTTTTTTTGATATTTTTAGCAACTGCCACGTAAATTTGGGTCGTAAAAATAAAATGAGCGAGGCAGTGCAAATGCTAAAGTGGCTTGATTCGCGCACGATTTCCAAAACAAAATTTGACGCTCTTAGCGAGGATGAGCGAGCGGGGCTATTTCCGCTTGGAGTTTTGCACGAAGATAATGAGCGCACCGAATACACAAAGGCGTATCAAAAGGTGATAGACGCGGCACAAAGCGGCGAAGCGATAAATTTTGAAGGACTAAGATGAATCAATTAAGATTTGTGGGAGTGGGCGGTCAAGGAGTGATCTTAGCGGGTGAAATTCTAGCTGCGGCAAAGATCGCGCACGGCGGCTATGGAATCAAGGCATCTACGTATACCTCTCAGGTACGTGGCGGACCTACGAAAGTGGATATTATCTTAAGCGATGAAGAAATTCTATATCCTTACGCGAGCGAGGGCGAGATCGATTTCATGCTCGCAACGGCGCAGAGTAGCTACGATGCTTTCAAAAATGGCGTGAAAAAAGACGGCGTGATCGTAATTGAGCCGAATTTAGTAGCACCGAGCGATGAGGATAGGGCAAGCTTTAAAATTTATGAAATTCCAATCATCACCATCGCAAAATACGAAGTTGGGAATGTCATCACTCAAAGTGTCGTGGCTCTAGCGATCGCAGTAGGGCTTAGCCGCTGCATGGACTCAGGGCTCGTAAAAGAGCAAATGCTCCGCTCTGTGCCTGAAAAAACCCGTGCGCTAAATGAAAAGGCGTATGATTTGGGGATGAAATACGCGAGAGAGGTTTTGGAGACGGAGTAAAATTTTATGGCAGCGAAACGATAGAAGCAGGCGGTAATATTCTAGCGGCTTTATTCTTGCTTTTTTTTGCGAAGTGCATCAGCTATAAGGATGAAATTTATCGCGTTGTTAAAATTTTTATTTTGGTACAAGTATACTCATCGCTTTTCTTAAAGGATTGCACTCGCTATCGCTTAGGCAAATTTCTAATTGCTCCTTTATTTTGCAGGAAAAATCCTTCTTGTCGCTGTTTTTTCCGTAACAAACCTTGTCAAAGTAACCGATAGCCATATGTATATTTCCGCCGTAAAATATTTCATTCCCTGCTAGCAAAAAGCAATAATACATCATGTCTGCCTCGCAAGCTTTCTTTAATGCTGAAACGGAATCTTTATATCTACCCATTGTAACCAAAAGCACCGCGCCGAGCGATCCGCAGCTTTCGTAATCTCCGCTATCGCACTTTTTGGATAAAATTTCGACCAGTTTCGTGCATGCGCTATATTTTCCATCGCCGCTATCACACTCTAAATTTAGCTCTTTTTCCTCCCAAGTTTTGAAAAAGCTCGAATCCATGGGTCTTGCTGCACTCGAGTATATTGAAAATATTAAAGCCAAAACTATAAATTTAATTTTCTGCATTTTCTCTCCTATTTAGATTTTGATATATAAAGCGGCTTTTTAAACAATATCATCTTACGCTTTTTAACAAAATTCTTGCTTTTTTTATAGGATTACACTCGCTGTCATTTAGGCACTTTTTCAATTCCTCGTTTATCTTGCACGCTTCGTTTTTAAACAGGCTATTTGCTGCTTCACATGTCTTACCAAGATATTTAACTACCGAATTTATATCTCCGCCATAGTGCATTTCGGTTACACTTACCATATAGCAGTAAGTTACTACGCCGGCCTCACAAGCTTTTTTATAAGCGGAGGCGGAGTCTTCATATCTATTGGAGTCGAAAAGCGCTATGCCGAGCGATCCACAGCTTTCATAATCTCCGCCGTCGCACTTTTTAGATAAAATTTCGACCAGTTTCGTGCATGCGCTATATTTTCCGTTGCCGCTATCGCAAGCAATCGCTAAATCTTTTTCCTCTTGCGTCTCTAAATGATCTACGCTTACCTTTGCCGCAGCAGGGATCACTGCAAATGCCATTATAAACGTAAGTGCTGAAATTTTAAGATAGAATTTTTTCATTGCCGCTCCATGTTTTTAAGCGGCGATTATATATTAAAGTATTTTAGCGGGCTCTTAAAATTTTGCATAGTTAAAATTTCGATCGCCCGCAAATTTTAGCGGCACCGTTTTCAAAAGCCGCGCCGCTTCGGGATTTAAAACGCCGCTTTTAAATTTTTAAACATGGCGGTAAAATTTTAAAATTTCACCGTAAGCTTTGCGGCTTTAAATTTAACATACCGAGTTCTGTTAGCATCCAGAGTTTGGCTGCACCCGCGTTTCGCCGCCCGTGTGGATCAGCAGAGCCTTGCCGCGTCTAAATCTGCACGGCGGATCGGCTTGCACGGATGAGTATTCCTTGCCGTTTAGCTTGTAGATGATGTTGGAGCCTTGCACCGTTTTTTGGGAGTTTTGGATCGCATCTCCGGCGACCGCGCCCACTACCGCGCCGCCTACTAGCCCCACGGTCTCAGCTAAGCGCCTGCTGCTGCTATGTTTGCCGAGCTTATGCCCGATGATGGCGCCCGTAGTGCCGCCCGCGACGCCGCCTAAAATTTTACCCGTATTGCCCTCGGAGCGCTCTACGTTGATTTTGGCGGGCAGGACATCCACGATCTCGATCCGATCGCTCTGTCTCATGCGGTTCGTCTCGCTCGCGTCATAAATATCTCCGCCGTATCGATCCTGCGGGGTCGCGCAGCCGCAAAGCGCGATCGCGGCGATCAAACATAATGTAAAATTTCGCATATCCTCTCCTTGTAATGAGCTTGGCGACATTATACTGCGGGTTTTTATACGAGCGGTTAAGCGGCGGCGTTAAAATTTACCGGCTCGCTGCCGCTTAAAATTAGCTGGATACGAGGCATCGCGCTATATCTGGGCGCCTTATAAAATTTTTATTTCACTCAAAATTTATCTTATTTTGTTAGAATCATTCTTATTTTTAAGGAGAGAAAATGAAAAAACTATTAGTTTACGCCACCAAAGGCGGCGACACGAAAGTCGTGAGCGAATACATCGCTTCAAAGCTCGGCTTTGAGATCAAGGAGGCCAAAGAGCTTGGCGAGGAGGATTTGGCGGGCGCTGGCGCGTTTATTTTTGCAGCTTCGACGCACGGCGACGGACAGATCCAGGCTAAATTTGACGACAAATTGGAGCTTTTAAACAAAACTGATTTTGACGGACGCAAGGTCGCGCTAGTCGGCGTCGGTAACATCGAGCGCCACGGCAGCGATTTTTGCAGCGGTATGAGTGCGTTTTTGCCGGTGCTTAAAAAGGCCGATCTCATCGGCGCTTGGGGCGCAGAGGGATATAAATTTAAACATTCGCGCGCCTTCATAAACGGCAAATTCGTAGGTCTTACGATCGATTTTAAGGGCGACGAGCACTGGCAGGCGAGGGCTGATAAATGGATCGCCGCGGTTAAAGGCGAGTTTTAAATATTTCAGCTTTTGCGCGACCGAGCGAGCTTTGGGCTCATCGAGCCTAAAGCTCGTTAAATTTCCCCATTAAATTTCACGCTTTGCTTGAAAGCGGCGCCCTCTTAAATTTTTACTCGTTGCGCTGTTAGAATTTCCACCGCATCCAAGCTTCACGAGCTCATGCTGCTAAAATTTTATCGCTAGCGGAGGCTGTAAATTTCAACTCGTCGCGCGAGTAGCTATGGGTGCCGCGATAAAATTTAATTCGCGGCAACTTACGCGCTATTCGTGTAATAAACGATAAATTCCGCCTGCGATGCTTGATGTCGCTAGCGCGACAAAATTTCGCTTTCGTGACAAAATTTCGCCCGCAGTGCTAGTATGCTGCCCGCACGTTAAAATTCCACGCTCCGCTTGAAAGCGGAGCCTCCGCATTAAAATTTTAAAATTTTTAGTTCAAAAAGTCGCTGTATTTTACAAGTCGTGCCGCTTAAAATCGCGCGGATAGGATGAAATTTTATCCTCCCAAGCCCAATTCTACTCGTGCGGCGGTCAATTCAATACGGCAAATTTAATGCGATCGATTTATAAAATCACCGCCCGAACTTCAAATATCAGCGCCGCATTAGAAAAGTTATTTTATAATAACCGCATATCAAAATTTAAGGCGATCTATGAAGAGGCTTCTATTTTTCGTCGTTTTTGCGCTGACCGCCCTCGCTGCGGCGATCTACTTCAATCTCGATAGGCGCGAAGAGGTCGCGCACAAGGCCTACGGCATCATCGACATCAGGCAGAGCTCGCTTAGCTTCGAGCGCAGCGGCCGCATTAGCGCGCTTTATCGCGACGAGGGCGATTTCGTGCAGGCTGGCGATGTTTTGGCAGCTCTGGATACGGCGAATCTGAGCTATCAAAGACGTATTCAGATCGCGAGATGCGACGGGCTTAAATTTAGCTTGCAAAAGCTGCAAAGCGGCTTTCGTAGCGAGGAGATCGAGATGGCAGCGGCGAACGTAAGCGCGCTGCAAAACGCCCTACAGCTCGCTACTTTGACGAACGAGCGCCTAAAAAGCCTAGGCAAAACCAACTCCGCGTCCAAGCAGCAGATCGACGAGGCGTTTTATTCTATGAAGCGCACGCAAGCTCAGCTGCAAAGCGCGCAGGCTAATCTGCGTCAGCTTCAAAGCGGCTACCGCGGCGAGGATGTCGGCGCCGCCCGCGCAAATTTGGCAAGCTGCGAGGAAAATTTAAAATATCTGAACTACCAAATCGAGACGCAAAGCGTGCTAAAAGCGCCATTTAGCGGGCAGATCAGAGCGCGCCTTAAGGAGCTCGGCGACATCAGCATACCAAGCGTGGGCGTTTTTGAGCTCAGCGAAGTAAAAAACAAGCGCGCGAAATTTTATTTGAGCGAAAATCAGCTTCGCTTCCTGCGTGCCGGGCAGAGCGTGCGGATCATCGCCGCAGACGGCTCTAGCGCGAGCGCAAAGGTCGCCTACGTGAGCCAAACCGCGATGTACACGCCCCGCACAGTGCAGACCGAGGAGCTACGCGCAGATCTAGTGTGGGAGGCGCGCGCCGATTTTAGCGACGAAGATGGGCAGTTTCGCTTAGGTCAGCCGATCAGCGTGGAATTTTAACGGGCGAGCGTCGCGAGTGAAATTTTAATGCACGAGTGAAATTTAGCGCGCGGGCGGCACTTTGGAGACTGCGGGCAAAATTTGGATAGCAGAGCCCATCGTCCGACAAATTTTACGCAACGCCGCGCAAGCCGTGCATACGGCGTGAGCCTGATGAAATTTTAAAAGCGCGCTTCGAGGCGGAATTTAGACGGCGCCTGTTCGACAGAGCAGGGCGATAAATTTTCGTCGCGCCTAAAATAGATCGTCTCGGCGGCGAGTAAAATTTTGGCGAAATTTTGGCGCAAAGCAGTGCGAGTTAAATTTAAAATTTGCGGCTCGGAAACGAGTACAAGCAGGGTGGCATAGCGGGTAACGGGCTTTGTTTCTAGCAGACCATTTTGCGATAAACGAGCAGCGGAACCGAGCGCGGACGGCAGTAAAATTTTACTACGAAACAAACGGCGCGATTAAATACCGATTGTGCGCGACGGTGAAATTTTACCCCAAAGGACGCGGTAGTTGAAGTTGGTACTATGCTAAGGAAAGCTGGGACTAGGTAAAATTTCGTCAAAAGACATGGCGGCAGTAAATTTTACCCCGAAAGGCAGGCGGAAGTGAAATTTTGCCCAAAAGGTGCGGCGGCGGTAAAATCTCACCGAAAGAAACGCTGCGCAGATAGAGAGCTCGGCGCTTATAGGTCGCCAGGTGTTTGAAAACTCGCTTTCATTTGCGTTTTGAAGCGAATTTATCGCGGATACTTACGGGCTGCTTCATGTTTTAAAGACCGCCCCGCTCATGCGCGTTGTGTGCGCATCGTTAGCGGCGCGGCTAGTCGATGCGATATGCACGCGCTCAAGACCGGATCGGGCGTCGCGCGGAATATTCGGCGCGAGCCGTAGGCAACGCCGATCGTGCGGGCACGCAAAA
>NZ_CALKTS010000074.1 GCF_937997595.1 uncultured Campylobacter sp.
GAGCCCGCAATACCCGCCGATAAGCCCGACGCCACGAAAAGCGCAGGTAAAACGGCGGTATTAAGGATAGGAAATCTAACTAAAACCGAGATCAAAAAGCCCGTATAAGCACAGATCGCGACCGCAAAAACAAGAGTAAGCGCAAGAAGTAGCGGGCGAAGCGCGTTTAAAATTTTCATTACGAGCGTGAAAAGCCCTTTTAAAAAAGTAAGTCTGCGCGATAAAAATCCGCTAAGATCAGCTTCAAACGCATAAAGGCAGGCAACGAAGCTAAGCGGGATATAGACGCAAAGCGCCGCAACGCCCACGGACATAACCGATGTGAAGTTATAATTAATCAAAATTTTCCAAAAAAGTAGCGGTCGCTCTAAATCGGCTACCAGGCAGACCATACCCAGAAGGATTGCTACGAAAGATAGCAGCGACGCAGCCTTAAACAGTGGCGTGCTTTCAGTTTGTTTTTTGTAAAGCTTAACGAGGATCGCGACTATCAAAGCGCCGCCGCTCATACCCGCTAGCAAAAGATAAACCGCTATCGGCCAGCCCCACTCTACGCCGTGCGAGAAGGTCGCAGTGAAATTTATAGCTCCGTTCATATCACACCCCCAATTTAACCGCAGGAATATAGCGCAGGCTCGGCTTCGTGCCGCACTCAGGATGCATTCGCAGACTATCTTTTACGCGAAGTAGCTTGCTGATGTGCGAGCTTTCGTCGTTTAGATCGCCAAACACGATCGCCTCGTATCTGCACGCCTCGATGCAGGCGGGCTCATGACCGTCTTTTAAATTCGTATCCAAGCAGAAGTTGCAGCTCTCCGCGGCTTTGGTATCGTGATTTATAAAGCGCACGTCGTAAGGACAGGCGACGATGCAATATTTACAGGCGATGCAATCATCGGTGTTCATCGTCGTGATGCCGGTTTTTTCATCCTTGTGGCAGGCTTTCGTCGGACAGACTTTTACGCACGGCGCGTCCTCGCACTGCTGACAAGATACTCTAACATAGCGCTTTTCTTTCAAATTTAGCGGATCGGTTTTGTCCTGGATAAAAAGCCTCATCTGACCTTTCGGAACCAAATTTACCTTTTTACAGGCGATCTCGCAGTCGGTACAGCCCACGCATTTGTTCTGATCGAATATCATGCCGTAGTGCGGCTTTTTCGGCTCCTGCTTTTTGACGCTTGCGTTTGCGTCTTGCGCGCTTTTATCCGCGCCGTCGCCGTTTTGCGCGAGTAAGCTTGAGGCGATTGCGCCAAGCCCCAAAGAGCCGAGTGCGGCGGATTTTATAAAATTTCTTCTTTGCTTTTGCATATTCTCCTCCGACTAAATTTAAGCAAAATTACTTTGTTTTATTCGCGTCGTGAAAGCTTTTAGCCTCGCTCTCGCTAAGCTTTTTGGCTGCATCGGCAAGCTCACCGGGCTTTAAAACTTTTAGTAGTTCGGCTTCAAAAATCACCACAGAACCCGCAGGAATTCTATCTACGTCCACGTTGCCGTAGGCTAAATTACTAGGGATTGTAAATTTATATTTCGAGCCTGTATTCATCAAAAGCAATCCCTCGCGCAATCCGTCGATTAAGCCTATCATAGAAAGATGCGCCGGAATTTTAGATGCGAAAGTATCGTCAAATACGCTGCCGTTCGTCAAATACGCCTTGTAGTTCATCACTACTACGCTCTCAGGCTTTGGCTTTTCGCCCATGCCTAGCTTTAGAATTTCATATTGAAGACCGGATTTCGTGGTTTTAACGTCCGGATTTTTGGCATTTTTCGCCATAAATTCCTTGCCCGCTTTTAAATTTTTATCAAGCTCCGCTTTGGAATTTGTTTCTACGATCTTATTTAGCTTATCGGCTCTTTGATTCAAAAGCGCAATAATTTCCTCATCTTTTAGCTTCTGCTGCTTTTTAAGAGCGTCCAAAAACCCCTCTATCACCGCATCTAAGTCGTATTTGACGCCTAACGCGGCTTGTGAATGCAGCTGGTTTGAAACATAGCTTCCGGTAGAAGCTCCGATGCTATAAGATTCTTTTTGTTCTTGCGTAGTTAAATTCGCGCCCAACGCGCAGCTTACCAAAACGATAGGCAAGAAAATTTTCAGTCTTTTTTGCATACATTTGCCTTTTAAATTTCGGGGCCGCGAACTTACGCGACCCCGAAAGAATTATAAATTATTATTTAGAATTCTTTGAGCCTCTTTGATATACTCTTTAGCGGCCTCTAGCCTTTGCTTAGTATATTTAAAGCCATGCATACCCCATGAGCCGTCTTTTTCGATAAGATCGACGGTGTCTTGAGCTTTTTCGATTAGCTCATAGACGCGAGTTTTATCACTGGAGTTAAGCTTTTTAGTCTCAAGGATAGAGTAAATTCCTTGAATACCGATCTTAACTTGCGAGAAGTCGCTCTTAATCGGAGTTTGCCAGCCCATAACCTCATCGTAAACCTGCTTTTGGTTCTTGAAGTGAAGCGTCTCTTTTAGCTCGGAAACGACAGGGCTGTGGCAGCCTTTGGTATCTTGCATATCTTTATCCGCCCAAGATGTTCGTGCGCACGACCACATAAGATCGACGAAATTTCGTCCATCTTTATTTCTTTGGAAGTGCCAATCTTTCGCATCTCTTGGACCTTTGGCGGCATCGCCTGCGACTAGAGATTTTCTAGCAGGATCTATGTCGATCTTCCAGATGTGCGATCTTCTTTGAGTATCAAATCCCGCGTTGTCTTGGAACTGAATAGCGTAGAAGTTCTCGCAGCTCATCATAAACGGCATGTGGCAAGATGCGCAGGTGTTGTCTTTATGCGTATCGGCTCTTGCAGCGATGTAGGCTTGCTCTTGGTGGCAATCTTTGCACTCTTTTGTGATCTTAGGCTTTGTATAAAACGCGCTCAAATAGCCCTGCTCGGAGTTGTAATTTACGCCCTTGACGGTTTTATCACCAACTACCGGTCCGGTGTTATCGTGCGGATCGTGGCAGGTTACGCAGCGCATACCCTTCTCGTAGTGAGCGGTGAAGTAGGACTGAGAGCCTTCAGAGCCACATCCTGGTCCCATAGATTTAAATTTAGAGCTAAGAGATAGATCGGGATTTCCGTTGTTTAGCGGATTAGCACGAGCTAAATCAGGGCTATAGTTAAATCTTTGGTGGCAGCGTTCGCAGTTTGAGGTTCTAAAATTTGTAGCGCCGTCAAGGTGACCGCCCGCTCCATGGCACTCTTCGCAGGTGATACCCTTGGAGATAGTGTGCTTTTGAAGCTCTTTTGCATTACCCAAAGCAGCATAGAATTCTTTTTTAGTTTTAAAATCGAATTTGAATGGGTGGCAGACTTCGCAATACGAGCTGTTTGCTTGGAAAAACATCGATTTTTTGTATTTTGCAGCATACGACGCAAGACCTCTTACGTAACCGCCGTTGTCGCCGTATTCCTCAAGCGTGCCCGGGAATTCCGGAACAATCTTTTTAATCTTTTTGACCGTCTCATCGTCTAAATTTAACGCCCAAGTCCTTTGGAATTGGTTGCCGCCGGCTACGATTTGACCGGTACCATCTCTTAGCAAGCCGCCCTCTACGTGATAGGTTCCGCGTAGAAGCCATGCATCTACGTAGCCGAATTTTGTCCTTAGGTGTCCCACGGTCGCATAAATTACGTCAGGGGTAATACCTTTTGGAAGGATCGACGCCGTATCTGGGCTAAATACAGGATCGGTTAGGTTGTTATTAACCTCCGGGTGCTCGCCCGGGAAGCGGATAGTAGTGGCGTGACGCGATCTGCTCCATGTCTCATACTGTGCAGGGTGGCACTCGCCGCATTTTTCAGGACCTATGAATTTATTCGGAAATTGCAAAGAAGAGCCCGCAGGGATTCTATACATCATAGAGCTATAGCCCTTGCCGTCGTCTCTTTTGCTAGCCTTTGAAAAGTCAAATCCATGCCCTTCCGCAAGCCACTCCAAACCTCGGTCGTGTACATCCATCTTACCGACCGTCTTACCGCCGTATTTGGTAAAAATCGGGTGATTTTTAAATAGCCAGTCATACATCTCTCGCTCTTCTACGACGTAGTCCTGCAAGGATATGACGCCTCTGCTTTGCAACGTGCCCTTAGGATTTGCGATGACGTCGCGCGATTTTTGCGACATTTCCATCTCATGCCCCATGCCTTCATCAGCACAGGCTCCTGCGGCAAAAATGCTAATACAGGCTAGCGCGCCTAGTAGCATCTTATTCCATTTTTTCATGGCTCCTCCTTTGAAAATCAAATTTTTAAATTAGCAAAGTTTTACGATTGAAATAATATCAACAAAAAAGGGTGAAAAAGGGAGAAATTTAATGAAGTCTAAATTTAACGAAAAGCAATCGTAAATATCGCGCCTTCGTCGGAATTTGCAGCGCTTATGCTCCCTCCGTTTTTTTCGATTATCATCTTGCTCATATATAGCCCAAGCCCGCTGCCCTGCTGTTTTGTAGTAAAATGCGGCTCAAAAATTTTATCGAGCTGCGCTTCGTCGATGCGGCTTGCGTTATTTTCGATCGTGATTACCCGCTCGCCCTGTTTTAAAAACGAGCGAATTTTAATCTCGCGCCGTTTAAGCGGCACGTCCAAAAACGCCTCCTTTGCGTTGTTTATGATGTTTATTAGCACCTGGATGAGCTCGTTTACATTGCCGTAAAGCGTAAAATTTTCTTCTACCCGTACGCTTATGTCGATGACATGCTTTTTAAGCGAGGCGTTTAAAATTTTACGCGCCTGCTCGATCGCCTCGCTGGCGTTAAATTCCCTCTTCGGCATATTCGGATTGAAGAAATTTTTAAAATCCTCGATCGTATCGCTCATAAATTTCACCTGCTCGCCCGCGTCTTTTATGCCGTCTTCGAGCCTTTCTTTTGAGAGCTTGCCTCGCTCGTTGTAAAGCTCTAAATTTATGAGCGTAGAGCTGATCTGCGATAGTGGCTGACGCCACTGGTGCGAGATATTGCCGATCATCTCGCCCATGAGCGCGAGGCGGCTTTGATTTATCAGTAAAAGCTGAGTTTGCATCTTTAAAGTTGCGTTTTTTTTGTGAATTTTATAGATACAAAATATGCAGATCAAAAACACCACAAGCAAGCTTAGACCACTAACGACAAACTCTTTGGTGTGATAAAGCAGAATGCTTTTTATCGGAATTTTAAAGCTTATCATCGCGATCGTATCGCCTAGACCGCCTTTGAAATTCCCCACATCGCCGTAGAGCTCTTGCATCTTTTTAGGTGCTGCGTTGATGCTGTGGCACTCAGTGCACGAAGGCTGGGAGTTTGTTATCGGCAGGCTCAAAAGATATGAGGCGCCACCTTTATCATAGATGACTCTGGAGTATTCTTTATATCTGTTTTCTTTAAAGCCCTCTAAAATTTCATTCTCAAACTCGCTTCCTTCGTGCTCGGGATTGAGCGGATCGGTAGCGACGAGCTTGTAGTCGTAGTTGATGTTTTCTTTGGCGAGCTGAATTTTATAAATTTCGCGCGTTATGTAGGTCGAGGACATCAGCCTCGGATCGAAAAAATCCTCACTCAGAAGCTTTTTTTCTTTAAGTTCGTTTATTAGCGGGCGCTGCACGGTCGAGACGTAATCGCGCACCGCATTCATCGTATCTAGGATATAAAACGCCTCGCGCCTCGTATCTTTTAGCGCAAGCTCGCGGTAGAAGTTAAAAACCAAAGCCGTAATTACGATATATAGCAGCACGAAAAGCGCTACGATAAATTTAAATTTATACTTCAAAGAGATACCCCACCGCATATAAATTTTTGATCACGTCCTTGCCGATCTTGCGGCGCAGCTCTTTGACGATCGCCTTAATCGCTTCCTTGCTGGGCTGCTCGAACTCCCACATATAGTCGAATAGCTGCTCGTAGGTTACGGTTTGATTTTTGCGCGCTAAGAAGTACTCCAAAAGCTTGCTCTCGCTTTTGGAAAGATGACAGGCGCTGTCTTTGATGTAGATGATCTTTTTGGCAAAATCATACTTCAGCTCGCCGCTTATGCTAAATATCGGCGCGTGATTTATCAGCTCCGCAGCGACGTCTTGCAGCGCCTTTATAAAGGCGTTTTTGTCGTACGGCTTAGGCAGATACCTGGTGATCTTAAGCTCCACCGCCCGCCACAGATACTCCTGCTCGGTGTGGCTCGAAAGTATCACGATCGGCACGCTGATGCCGGCAGCGCGGATCTTTTTAACGACCTCGAGCCCGTCCATATGCGGCACGCCGATATCAAAAACCAGCGCGTCATACGAGCCGCTCATCGCCTCATCGAGCGCCTCCAGCCCGTCCTTAACCCCCACTACTTCGCCGAAAAACAGCTGTAGCGATTCGGTTATATTTTTTAAAATCCCGGGCTCGTCCTCTAGGCAAAGAACCCTTTTATTGGACAAAACGTCCAATAATTCGTAATCTTGCATATCCTATCCGCCTCCAAGCTTAGCACATTTCATTCTTAATCGTCTCTTAAAATATAACT
>NZ_CALKTS010000075.1 GCF_937997595.1 uncultured Campylobacter sp.
GAAAAAAAGCCCGCGAACGGATAAAATCCGCAAAGTGCAAGCGAGCCTATGCACATTAAAATCGCCGTCGGTCGCATAAACTTATATAATCCGCCCATATTTTGGATATTTAGATCGTCTTTCATCGCGTGCATTACGTTGCCCGCGCCCAAAAATAGAAGTGCTTTGAAAAACGCATGCGTCGCCAGATGAAATAGCGCGATCCAATACGCCCCGAGCCCTGCGGCTACGAACATATAGCCAAGCTGCGAAAGCGTGGAATAGGCGATGATCTTTTTAAGATCGTTATGAACCAGCGCCATCGACGCCGCAAAAACCGCTACGAAGGCGCCCAAGCAGACGATAAAACTGCTTACTTCGGGCGCGAGCGCGAAAATCGCGTTTGCGCGGATTACCAGATAAACGCCTGCCGTAACCATCGTCGCTGCGTGAATAAGCGCGGATACGGGTGTTGGACCCGCCATCGCATCAGCCAGCCAGGTATGAAACGGAAACTGCGCGCTTTTGCCCATCGCGCCGATAAATAAAAGCACTGCGATCAGAGTTAAAATTTCAGGCTCCAAGCCCGCTGCGTTCGCAAATACCACCTCGTACCGCAGCGAGCCAAAATTTAAATAGATCAAAAAAATTCCAAGCAGCATCCCAAGATCTGCGATGCGGTTCATTATGAAAGCCTCGTTGGCGCACCAGCTGTAATTGCTCCTATCATACCAAAAGCCGATCAGCAGCCACGAGCAGAGTCCGACCCCCTCCCAGCCGATGAAAAGCCCTAAAAAATTATCGCTCGTTACCAAAACTAGCATCGAAAATACGAAAAGCCCCAGGAAGCTGAAAAATTTAGCGAAGTTTTCATCATCCCACATATAGTAGATCGAATACACGTGCACGACGCTGGAAACGATGCCTACGACCACCATCATCACCGCACTTACGCTATCTATGAGAAAGCTAAATTTTGCGTCCAAAAATCCCGTGCTTATGAAATCGGCTAAATTTACGCTGATTAGGCGGTTGTCAGAGACGAGCTCCATCAAAGCAAGCGACGCGATAGTGCTTAAAATCACCAGCGCCGAGCAGATTACGCCGATAAACATCTTATCTTTGGCGCGAATGAAAACGCCTGCGAAGATCGCCGAGGCAAGCGGTGCGAAAAGGGCGATTAAGAGCCATACAAAAACGGTATCAAGCATCCGGCCCGTCCTTAGAAGGATTTTTAAAATTTACGAAGCTGTCAAGTTCGATGCTGCCCGTCTTCTTATACCACAAGATGAGCAGCCCAAGTCCCACGGCCATCTCGCTCGCGGCGATCGCTACGATGAAAAGCGCAAAAATTTCGCCGTTTATATTGTCGTAAAATTTCGCCACGGCGACGAGGGCTAAATTTGCGGCGTTTAATAAAATTTCGCTCGAAAAAAAGAGCATTATCAAATTTCTTCGCTTCATCATACCCGCAAGCCCTAGCCCAAACATCATCGCAGCGACGATCAGATAGTCATTTAGACCCATTTTATCCCTCGCTCTCTTCGTAGCTCAGGCTCGCGTCCATCTGCTTATGCGCAAGCACGATAGCACAGATCATCGCCACGAGCAGCATCACGGCGGCAAGCTCGAAAATCGCCAGATATTTCGTAAAGATAATCATCCCAAGTGCCTCGGTGTCGTCGGTGTTTAAAATTTTAAGCGTTTCTACGTTGTTCGCAACCACCGCGCCAAGCACGATAATCACGAGCAAAAATGCGATCACGCCGCTAAGCGCGAAAAATAGCCTTGCCCCCTTTTTCGGCTCGCTTACGTTTTTATCCGCGCCCAAAAACATCAGCGCGAAGCCGTAAAGCACGATCACGGCACCAGTGTAGACTATGATCTGCACTACGCCCAAAAACTCCGCATCCAGCAAAAAGAAAAATCCGCTCATAAAGACCATGCCGCCGGCGAGCGCGCTAAGGGCGTAAAGGACGTTTTTGCTAAAAACGCTGATACCGAAAAGTGCCAGGCAAACCGCGCTGAAAAAATAAAATGCAAGCGTTTGTATCATTGCTCCTCCTCCTGCGCGGCGGAATTTTCTTTGGAATTTCGCGCCGAATCAAGCGTGGAATTTTCAGCTTTCTCAGTAGAATTCTTTTTGGAATTTGCCTTAGATTTTTTGCCTCGCGCGGCGGAATTTCCCGCGTCTTGCGGAATGGAATTTTCTTTGGAATTCTCCGAAAAATCGTCGTTCGTAGCGGAATTATTTTTAAAATTTTCCGTAGAATCGCCGACAGAATTGTCAGCGTGCGGCGCAACGGAATTCTCTTTAAAATTTTCCACCAAATTTTTACTATCCGTAGCGGAATCTTTTGCATTTTGTGAGGCGGAATTTCCTTTGGAATTTCGCGCCAAATCAAGCGTAGAATTTTCAGCGTCCGCGGAATTTTCTTTAGAATTTTTGGCGTCCGTGGCGGAGCTTTCCTTTAAACTTGCCTGCTTGGCGTCTTGTCGCTCGGTCAAAATTTCGCCGCTTAAGCCAGCGCCCTTTGAAAATAGAATTTTATCGTTAGCGGCACCCTCTTTTTTAGAGCTTTCCGCGGCGTTATTTTTTAAATTTGAATCCGCGCTCTTTAAGCTGAGCTCGTCGCTTGCGGCGTCGCTTTTTATATAGGCGTTCGGCGTCATCTTGATCCGCGCGCCCGCGTTTTCATCCAGGCTGCCGTAGCCCGCAAACTCCTGCGCCGCGCCATTTAAGCATAAATTTTCGCCGCGAATCAAAAGATCCTCTTTGAAGCCGTAATACGCGCGCTGTTCGCTCGCAAGTTCGTATTCGCAGCCGTGCACGATAGCGATCTCGGGGCAGACGTCCGCGCAAAGCCCGCAATAGACGCAGCGCCCTAAATTTATCGAGTAGTTATCTACCTTTTTGCGGCCGTCGGCGCCGAGGCTGGTCTCCATCGCGATACAGTTTGCCACGCAGATCTTCTCGCACAAGCCACATCCGATGCAGCGTTCGCTGCCGCTTTCAAGCAGGCGCATAAGCTTGTGCACGCCGCGGTATCTAGGCGGCATAACAAATTTTTCCATAGGATACCGAAGCGTGTGCGAGCCGCCGCGCTTAAACATATTTTTTAGTACCACCCACAGCCCCACGAAAAGCTCGCCGTTAAAGGTGCGAGCTAGGAATCTGCGAAGCTTATCGCCGCCGGATTTAATAGGGGCTCTTTTGTCGATCTGGGCGTATCTTGCCATCGTACCCTCCTTAAACGATCGCTAGCGCCGTAATTAGCACGCAAGCAAGGGCTAGCGGCATGCAGACTTTCCAGCAAAGCCCCATCAGCTGATCGGGGCGCAGATGCGGCCACGCCGCGCGAGCCCATAGGAAGCAGAAAAACACGAGGCTTGATTTTAATACCATCATAATGCCACCGGGGATAAACCAAAACGCGTTGAATCCGCCCAAAAACAGCAGCGTCGTAGCGACTGAGTAGGTTATAATATTGGCGTATTCGCCGATAAAAAACATACCCCAGCGCATGCCAGAATATGCCGTACCAGCGCCCGCTACGATCTCGGTTTCATTTTCGGTGAGGCACAGCGGCGTGCGGTTGCACTCTACAAAGGCTGCGATGAGAAAGAGCGCGAAGCAGACGGGCTCTTTCCAGATAAACCACTTGTCAATACCGCCGCTTTGCGCGCTTACGATGTCGATAAGCGAGAGCGATCCCGTGATCATCACGATAGGGATCAGGCTAAGACCGTTTATCACCTCAAAGCAGGTGATCTGCAAAAACGCGCGAAACGCGCCTATCGTGCCCCATTTATTGTAGCTCGCAAGCCCTCCGATCAGTAGACCATAAACGCAGGTACCGCTAGCTCCGAGCAAAAATAAAATTCCCACATTTATATCGCTTAAAATCGGCTGTATCGTCCGCCCGCCGATAGTAAACTCCGGCAGCAGCGGCACTACCGAAAGCGCCACGAAAGCTCCCGTAGCCGATATGATCGGCGCGATCTTAAAAAGAAACTTATTTGCCCGCGCAGGGATCGCATCCTCTTTTGTAAAAAGCTTTATCATATCCGCGCCCACCTGCAAAAGTCCCGCAGGCCCGACCATAGAGGGCCCGATCCTGCGCTGCATAAAGGCAAGTACCTTGCGCTCGGCATAGGTCGCAAGCCCCGAGAGCAGCGCGATGACGGCTAAAATCACGAGCGCCTTTAAGACGGTAGCTACGAAATAAAATGCACTATCGCTCATCTGCCCTCTCCTTTGGAATTTGAAATTTTCTCGATTTTCACGCTTGCGTAGCGTGAGGTTTTGAAAAATATCTCGCCGCGCAGCTTCTCGTCAAAATATGGCAGATACGCCCCGCTAAAGCCTGGATCGATCTTTACGCTAGCGACGATTTCGCGGTTTAAGCTTATAAATTCAGTCGCGCCGCTTTCGCTATTTTCATCACCGGCGCCGTCTGCTTTATGCGCGTCGCTAACGCAATCCGCTTTTTTTGCACGACCGGCACCGCTTTTATCATTAGCGGCACTCGTTTTGCCTGCGCCGCCAGTTTTTTCATTATACCCCGCGCCGTCTGCTTGGTAAATTTTAACGACATCGCCTGCGCTTACGCCCAGAGCTTCGGCGATGTCGGGGCTTAGATACAGCGCGCCCGCTTCGCCCAGAGCGCTGCTTGCGCCGCTAAATTTATTGAATTGATGCAGCGGATTTGCCTCATAGATTAAAATTCCGCCCTCGCCCGGGCTAAGTGGCGCGGAAAGCGAAATTTCAAACTCCTCCTCGCTAGCGGCGAGCTCCTCGTTTCGCAGCTCATATCCGCGGTGGTTTGCGCCGCCGTTGTCGTAGAAATTTTCTAAATCGTCAAATTTAATCGGCTCAAAATCCGCGCCCAAGCTAGGCGTATAGCCGATCGCGTGCTCCGCGCAAACCCCAAGCGCACAGGCGATGTCGTTTAGCTCGTATCCGCCGTAATCAAGCGCCGCATTGGTAGGCACTACGCGCTTGTCGTAGTTCGTAAACGTGCCCTCCTGCTGCACCAAGCTAGGCGCGTCCAGATCCGCTTCCAGAACGCCGAAGCTAATATCGCCCGCTTCATTGTAGCCTAGCGTCTCGCCCGCGCTC
>NZ_CALKTS010000076.1 GCF_937997595.1 uncultured Campylobacter sp.
GATGTCCCGCCGCAAGCGTCGTGCCGATCATCAAATATCCGCTCTTGCCGCCCGCATCTTGCACCGAGCGCATAAAATGCGCGAAGTCCTCACATGCACCGAAGTTTAGCTCCCTTACGATTTTATCATCGTCGATAAACGGCGATGCTTTCGCCGCATCCTCGTAAAGCTGCGTGCTATCCTCATCGCTATCGCCGCCTGCAGTACCGCCCGTAACCTGCACATCGTAGCTGACGCCGTAAATTTTGGAAACGCCCTCCACTATGTCCATACATTTGGCCTTCATAAACTCATTCAGCTCCGTACTCTCGCCGCGCGTCTCGCACGCAAGATAGCCGTTGGGCGCGATGACGTTGCGTCCTTCGCCTGCGCGCAGCACGCCGACGTTGATACGCGTGACGCCGTCTGCGTGTCTAGTGATACCGTGCATATCAAGCGCCATCTCGGCTGCGGCGAGCAGAGCATTGGCTCCGTTTTGCGGCGCGCCCGCTGCGTGAGCGGACTTGCCTTGTAAATTTACGTCAAATTTAGTAGTCGCAAGCAGCTTTTTGGTACCGCAGATGATACCTCTCATAGTGGTCGCCTGAAAGCCGATATGACCGCCAAGCAGATAATCCACGCCCTTGGTGACGCCCGCAGCTTCCATACCTACGGCGCCTCTGGTACCCTCCTCGGCGGTTTGGAAGATAAATCTAAATTTACCGCTAAAATCGTCTAGGCTCTGCGCGATCAGCTTTGCCAGAGCAAGCCCCATCGTGATATGCCCGTCGTGCCCGCACGCGTGCGTGATGCCGCTAATATCGGAGCGAAAGCCCTCCTTAAAAGGGCGGTGGTCCGCGTCCGTGCTCTCGGTCACGTCCACGCCGTCTATGTCAAATCTAAAAGCGACCGTCTTGCCCGCGCGCCCCGTGTCTATTTCGGCCACGAGACCCGTTAGCCCATCCTCCATCGCATCAAGAAATTTTATCTGATCTGCGTTTAACAGCTCTTCGGCGCGCTGCTTCGCCTTCTCGCAGGCGTCCTTACTGCCTACACCCTGTCTGGCTTCAGCCTTTACCACCTCGCGACCGAGCTTTATCTCATAGCCCAGGCGCTGCATACGATCTGCGATAACCGCGGTCGTAAAAAAGGTAAACCAGCCCGTCTCGGGATGCGAGTGGAAAAACCTGCGATCTCCGATCATCTCGCCCTTGAGCGCCTCTACTTTTTGTGCAATAGCATCCATCTTCTCTCCTTTATTTTTTGGCTAAGCTTAACATCGCCGCGGCTAAAACCTTCGTAGCGGCGAAGGCGTCGTTCCAGTTTATGCTTTCATTTACGTTGTGGCTGATGCCGTCCTTGCACGGCACGAAAAGCATCCCCACGCGATCCGCAAGCTCCGTCATATTCATCGCGTCGTGTCCCGCGCCGCTAGGAAGCCTCAGGCTTGGAATTTTAAGCTCGCCGGCACAGCTCTCAAGCAGAGCTATCATCTCCTCGCTTAGCTTTACGGGGCGATCCTTGATGAGATTTTTTAGTTCAAATCTGCACCCTCGGCGAGCGCAAATTTCATCTATCGCGGCGCAAATTTGATCGTCCGCCGCCCTGAGCGCCTCCTCGTCTATATCGCGTATATCAAGACCTAGCGTGCAGGCGCCCGGGATCACGTTTAGCACGCCAGGCAGCGCGTTTGCATAACCCGCCGTCGCGACCGTGGTTTTGCCTGCCTTTGCGATCCTCTCCGCGCTTAAAACGATCTCGCTAGCGCAAGCTAGGGCGTCGCAGCGCATATCCATCGGCGTAGCGCCGCTGTGATCGGCTCTACCCTCGATCCGTAGCTCGTATCGCACGGGCGCGGCGATACCCGTGACGACGCCTACGGGGATACCCCGCCTCTGCAATACCGGCCCCTGCTCGATATGAAGCTCAATATAGCTATGAAAGCTGGCTTTGGGCAGGATGCAGTTTTTTAAATTTGCGGGATTTAGCCCGAAACTCTGCATCGCATCAAATAGCGAAATTCCGTCCCCATCCTTTAGCTCGCCCAGCCGCTGCCGCGATAGCTTGCCGCTAATTATCTTGCTGCCTACGGTCGCCATTTTAAAGCGGCTTGATTCCTCGCAAACAAAGACGATGAGCTCCAGCGGTCGCGCAAGCTCCTCGCCGCTATCTCGCACCGCGCGGATCGCCTCCAAAGCAGCCATGACGCCCAGCGTGCCGTCGTAAAAGCCGCCCTGCGGCACGCTATCGATATGCGAGCCCGCGCTGACGGACGGCAAATCGGAATTACTGACGCCGCTAAATTTAGCGAAAATATTGCCCATATCGTCGATTTTGATCTTGAAATTTTCTTTTTGAAGTAGCGATATGAGGAAGTCGCGCGCCGCTTTATCCTCGCGCGAAAATGCAAGCCGCGTAAGCCCGCCGCCCGCCAAAGCCCCAAAGCGGCTTATCTGCTCAAACTCGCTTTTAAAGCGCTGCATGTTTATGTCCATAAATCCCCTTTTCTTAAAAAAATTTATGAATACGGCATTTTAATATTAAATTTATATAACAAAGCTGAAATTTGTCTATCGCGGCGGCAAATAGGGCGCTAAAACGGTGCAAGCAGAGCTGTTTTAAAATAACGTTTAAATTTCATTTTACCTTTTGGGCTTTAAAATCGCGACGAGCCTGCTTAACTTCAGACTAAACGGATATAATTACCGCAAAAATTTAATGAGGAGCAAGGATGGAACAGGGCTCGCTAGAGGGGCTTTATGAAAAGCTAAAGCAATTTGATAGGTTGGCGGATAAAGAGGAGTATCTGTTTGATGCGATAAAGGGCGCCATCGAGGCGGAAAATTTCGAATTTGCCGCGCAAATTTGCGACTTTGTGCTAAATGATGAATTTGAAAAATTCGGCGCGGTTTTAAGAACCAGAGCGCTAATGTGGCTCACGGGCTACATCGCGCAAAATCTGAAAGAAAGCGAATACCCGAATTTTGGCGACTTTGAAAGCTGCCTGTGGAAATTTAAATGGATCGTCTCGGGCGTCGCCAAAAGCTCCATGATAGAAAAAGAGCTCATAGATGAGGTGAACGAGGCGATGCTGTTTTACTACGAGCGCTTGGAGCTATCGCTAGCCTCCTACTACAAGGCTTTGATGAATCAAAACATCGACATGGGCGATGCTAGAGAGGCGAAGGCAAACTACGAACTGTGGAAAAAGCTCGCCAAAGACGATATGGCCGACTGCGAGGCGTGCGAAGCAAGCGATGAGATAGCGTATTTAAATTTTGCTGGGGAGCACGAGGCGGCGCTGGGGCTTGCCGAGCCGATACTCTCGGGCGAGCTAACCTGCTCTGAGGTGCCGCACATAACCTACGCGCCGATACTTTTTAGTATGATAGCGCTAGGCAGGACCTGGAAGGCAAAAATCCTGCTGCCAAAGGCCGCGGCGACGATCGAGTCAAATCCTCGCATCATAAACATGGTCGCGCCGCTAATCGAGATCGCCGTTAGACTGGATGAGCGCGAGATGGCGCTAAGCTTAGCTCGCAAGCACTCGCGTGCGATCCTTGATGGCAATGACGATCTAAACGACCTACGATTTTTCATCGCAGCTAGCGCGTTTGGCGATGAGGGCGACTACAAGACGGCTTTTGAGCTGGCGGGCAAATTTGATGCTAGAAATCAAAACTTCTACTGCGCCGATTATCTGAATAAATTTTACGAGGAATTTGGGAGTTGAAATTTTGACGGTTTAAGGGCCTGGCGCGCTTTGCCTATAAATCAGTCGTCGTTTCTAGCGCGCGGCAAATAATCGTAAATTTGCAGCTCGATACTACTTCACGCTCGCAACGGCGAGCGCGATAAAATTTACGCCAAACGGACGCGAGCGGCTCGTGCGATAAATTTTATACCGCTTACTCGCGTATATCGGTAACCGATCGCCGAAATAGATGATAGAGCACGTATGCGGCATTAAATTTTACTCGGTCGGTGTGGATGAAAGCAAAATACCATAGCGGCGCAATCAACGCTAAATTGCGCAGACGCAAGCAAATATCTGCGGCGACACAAAACATATGTCTAAATTTCAACCGCCGCAGAACGTAAAATTTAAACCGAGCCCAGCATTTATCTCGCCGTAAAACACGCACGACGATGTATCTTGCGCGCCTTACCATCTAGATTTAGCGGTAAATTTAATAGCAAAATTTGAAGCGTGGCGCGACGAAATTTTAAAACAAAATTTCAAGTAGATTTTTAAATATAAAATTTCAAGAGGAATCTTAAATTTAGAATTTCAAATAAATTTTAAAATTCCAAGAGTATCATCCCTTGGAATTTTAAATTTAATGTTTGGCTAGGTAATTTGTATCGTAGTTATTATCCACGAAATCGGGGTTGTTCATCATCCTAAGATGAAAATCGCGCGTCGATTTTATGCCGCCGATGATGAGCTCGTCTAGCGCAACCTTCATTTTTGCGATCGCGCGCGCGCGGTCCTTGTCGTAGACGATGAGCT
>NZ_CALKTS010000077.1 GCF_937997595.1 uncultured Campylobacter sp.
CCGAATCGCTGCCGCCGTGACCCGGATCAATTACGATGAGCTTGCCTTTAGTGGATTTGTAAATTTTACCGGCGGCCACGGAGACTGATTTGGCGCCTTGAGATTCATCTATCGTGCTGATTTGCAGCTCGCTATCTTGCTCGCGTCCGCGCTTGCGCCCTGATTTTTGATCCTTGTTTTTTTCTGCACGCACAGATTTTGCGGCTTTTAAGCCTTCAGCCGTACTTAAAATCATCATATTGCCGTTAATTTCAACGTTTGCGTTGAATTCTTTCGGGTCGCTAAGTACGATGCGCACGGTCTTGTCGTTGTATTGCGAGACACGTACATCGCTAACAAAGCTATCTTTAAGCCGCGTTTTTTGCGATTTTTGCCGCGCGCTAAAATCAATCACGAAGCGAAAATTATCGCTACTTGCGATCGTAAAATCTTTATAATCGCTGCGCTTTAGATCGCGGTTAAACTCAAGCACGATTTCATCTGCATCGCCGCGTAGAGAATTTAGCGCAAGCTGGGCGTTTTTGTCCGCTTTTTTGACGCTGCTTTTTCTAAGCTCGTTGCTTTGATCCGCAGCCTCCTCATCCTCATTTTGCGCGATTGCGTCCTCGCCGCCATCGTCCTCTTGGGCGTCTACAGCCTCATTCGCGCCGATCGGTCTAGTTGAGCGTAAAAATTCCAAATCTTCTTTAGATAGCGAGCTTAGATCGGCTTCTTCTGGCGCGCGCGTCTTTTTGAGATTTTTGGAAGTGGAATTTTTTGAATTCTTAGAATTTTTAGAGGCGGAGGCTTTGGGGCTATGCGCTAAATTTGAAGCGTTTTTCTCGTCCGAGCTTTTGGAATTTTTTGCGTTTTCATCTTTGAGCTTTTTAGAATGCGTGCTGCTATCGCTTGCTTTGCCCTGTAATTTGGCTAGCGCAGATTCATAAGGCGAGGAGTCAAGCCCTAAATTTTTCGAGCTATAAACCAACCTCTTTAGCGCTTTGATGCGGACCTCTTTATCGGACGTGCCTTGGTAGAGCGATTTTAGCTCTTTGTGCAGCGAGCGCTTGTAATTCGGCGTCGCTACGATGAAATCCTTGTCGAATTTCGCAAAAAACGCCTCGCTGGAAGCTCCAAACGCCAATACGCAGCTAAAAGCCGCGATTAGAAAAATTTTAATTATCTTCGCCATTTACAAGTTTTTCTATCAATTCCTTCACGGATATTATCTCGTTTAATCGCCATCCGTTCGCACCGGTAAAAAACAGACCGCTTTGCGTTTTGCCCAGATACGCGTCGCTTAAGCGGTCGGCGATGCAGTATCCTACGGCGTTAGCGCCTTTGCCGCGCTCGCATGGGCTTACGCAGTTGCTGATACAGCGGATTTTGGGCGCCGTGCCTGCGGCGATCATATCTTGCAGATTGGTATGAATTCCGCGTGCAGGATAGCCTACGGGCGATTTTAGAAGCTCGATGTCCTCTTTTTTGGCGTTAAGAAGTACCTGCTTAAATTCCTCCGCGGCGTCGCATTCAAAGGTGCCGATGAAGCGCGTACCCATCTGTACGCCATCCGCACCCAAAGATTTCACGCGATCGATGTCAGTTTTATCCCAAATTCCGCCTGCGACAAATAGCGGGAAGCTGCCCCATTGCGAGATTTCCGCTTTTATTTGTGGGATTAGATTATCTAGCGCAAACGCGGGATCGCCGCACTGCTCGTAGGTAAAGCCCTGATGCCCGCCGCTAAGAGGGCCTTCGAGCACTACGGCATCCGGAATGCGGTTATAGCGCTGCTTCCAGCGTTTGGCGATGATCTTAAGAGCCTTGGCGGAGGAGACGATGGGTACGAGCGCGACGTTCGGGAAATCTGCCGTAAATTCCGGCAGATTGGTAGGAAGTCCCGCGCCGCTAATGATAACGTCGACGCCTGCCTCACACGTGTCGCGCACGATGCGCTCGTAGTCGTTCGCCGCGCACATTACATTCATCCCCAAAGGCGCATTGCCACAAATTTTACGGGCGTTTTGTACGATGGCAAAAAGCGCCTCTTTGCTATAAAAATTCTCGCTCGTATAGGGTCTGCCCTCGAGCGATTTTTTGGCAAATTTAAGATTTTCGTAGTAGCCGGTGCCGACCGAGCTAATGACGCCTAGACAGCCGTTTAGGCTGACATTGCCAGCTAGCTTGTCCCAGCTGATACCAAGTCCCATGCCGCCTTGAATTATCGGGTGCGCAATCTCGTGTTTGCCTATCTTTATACTCATTAATCTACCTTTAATTTAGCGAATTTTTTCTTCCCTACTTGAAGAGTGTATTCGCCCGAGCTAAGCTGAAGCTGCTCATCTAAAATTTTATTTTGATCGATACTGACGGCGTTTGATTTTATCAACCTGCGCGCATCCGAGCTGGATACGGCGAGCTTGCAGCTAATTAGCGCCTTTACGATCCATGCAGGCGAGCTTACGTGATATTCCTTGATCTCGCTAGGAAGCTCGCCGGCGCCGTGGACGCGGTCAAATTCCTGCTTGGCTTCAAAGGCGGTATTTTCGTCATAAAATTGCGTGACAATCTCGGAGGCAAGCTCCTCCTTAACCGCCTTAGGATGGATCGAACCATCCGCCACGAAGCCTTTTATTAGCTCAATATCTTCGCTGCTTTTTTGGCTTAACAGATTATACCAATCCCACATTAACGCATCGCTGATACTCATCACCTTGCCGTACATATCATGAGGCGTATCGGTTACGCCGATGTAGTTGCCAAGGCTCTTGCTCATTTTATTCGTGCCATCGGTGCCTACCAAAAGCGGCATCATCACGACGCTTTGTTCTTTGCCGACATCATAAATTCTTTGCAGCTGGCGACCCATTAAAAGATTAAATTTCTGATCGGTACCGCCGAATTCTATATCGCATTTCATGCAAACGCTGTCGTATCCCTGCAGTAGCGGATACATAAACTCGCTGATGCTGATCGGCTGCTCGGCCTTGTAGCGCTTCTCAAAGTCGTCGCGCTCGAGCATCCTGGCAACATTAAAAGTGCTTGATAGCTCGATCATACCGCTAGCACCCAGGCGGTTGGTCCATTCGGAGTTAAACATCACTTTGGTTTTAGCGGGATTTAAAATTTTAAAGACCTGCTGCTCGTAGGTTTTGGCGTTTTGAAGCACAACTTCGCGCGCTAGTTTTTTGCGAGTCTCGCTCTTGCCCGTAGGATCTCCGATTTGAGCAGTAAAATCACCGATTAGAAATTGCACGATCGCGCCGTGGTTTTGCAAAAATGCAAGCTTATTTAGCACGACGGCGTGTCCTAGGTGCAGATCCGCAGCAGTGGGATCCATGCCGATTTTGACGTAAAAGACCTCGCCGCTGTCGTAGTAGCGCCTAATCAGTGCCTCTATTTGCTCTTCGCCGATGATCTCCGCGACACCGCGCTTAAAATTTTCCATAATGCCTTGAATGTCAGCCATTTGCTCTCCCTTATTTAGTTTTTATATACGTCCGTAAGCGATACGAAATCCACGATTTTAAAGCGGTTTTTGAGTTTGTCTTTAATCTCCGTGGAGTCTAAATTTTCGTTTAGCTCGATGATAATCTCAAAATAATCCGACGTCGTTTCGCTATTTTCGTTAAGGCTTATCGATACTAGATCGACCTCGAGCTTGACTAAATAGTTCAAAAACGTCGCCAGCGAGCCGCGCTTGTTTTCTAAATTTAATATGATCTTGTAGCGGTGCGGCGCATTGCGCGTCCATTTTACGAAGATCATCTCATCGGTTTTGATTAGCTCGCTTGCACGTTCGCACAGCTTATGATGCACCGTCACGCCGTGTCCGTTGCGAAAGCCGATGATGTCGTCGCCACGCTTTGGGTTGCAGCAGTAATCAAACTCAACCTCGTCGATTTTAAAATTTGAATACACCACGATGTTGTCAAATTTTTGCTTCTCGATCTCATACTTGCTTCGAAATTTCATATTGAAAAATTTCTCTTTGAGCGGGTATTTTTTCAGCGCGTTTACGACGTCTTTTAAAAATACCGAGTCATAGGCAGCTTTGCCGATCTTTTTGCTTAAATTTTCTTTTTCAAGCCAGCTTAGAATGCTCTCCTTGCTCGTCGTAAAGATCGCGCATAAAATTTTAATCGCTACTTCAAAATTTATATCTCTGATCTTTTGCTTGCAAAACGCCTTTATCGTCGCGCGCGCCTTGCCCGTTTTGACCGAGCTTAGCCAGCTGCAGCGGTAGTGTGGCTCGCTTCCGGTGATGATATGAACGATATCTCCGTTTTTTAGCTCCGTAAGAAGCGGCACCTTGACGCGGTTTATAAAGGCCTCGGTCGCTTTTAAGCCCACTTGAGAGTGTATCTCGTAGGCGTAATCAAGCGCCGTAGCACCGCGCGGCAATGTAAAAATTCCGCCCTTGGGCGAATACACGGCGATATCCTCGACGTAGAGGCTGTCTTTGGCGTATTCGTAAAGATCCTCGGCGTTGGCGTCGTCCTCTTCCTGCATGCCGATGTCGTTTAGCCAATCAAGCTTCGGATTGATCGAGCCGCTATATTTATATTTCCAGTGAGCGGCGACACCGAATTCTGCGGTGTTATGCATATCGAAGGTGCGGATCTGCACCTCTACGATCATACTTTCGTTAAAGACGGTTGTGTGGATCGTCTGATATCCGTTTTGCTTCGGAAGCGCAATATAATCCTTAAAGCGCGAGATCAGCGGATTAAATTTAGTATGGATGATGCCAAGAGCCAAATAGCAATCCATCGGCTTTTGCACGATGATGCGGATAGCCAAAAGATCGAGCACCTCCTCGATCGAAATTCCTTTGCGCTGCATTTTTAAAAAGATCGAGTAGTAGTGCTTCATCCGCTTTTGGATCTCAAAGCTGCCCTCACTAAAGCCGTTTGAAAGCATATATTCCTTGATCTTTTCGCTAAATTTGCTCAAGCTCATCTGAAGCTGCTGCTTGTGTTCCTCGACGTAATCGGCGATCGCCGCGTATTCTTTGGGCATGACGTATTTAAAGCTAAGATCCTCAAGCACGTTTTTGATCGATGAAATTCCAAGCCTGTGCGCGATCGGCGCATAAACCAAAAGCGTCTCCTCGCCGATACGTTTTTGCTTATCTGGGCGAAGTGCGTCTAGGGTTAGCATATTGTGCAGCCTATCGCAGAGCTTGACTACCAAAACGCGCTGATCGTTAATGGAGATCATCAGCATCCTGCGGAAGGTAAGTGCGGTAGTTCGCAGCTTGGCGTTGCTATCGCCGGATGGGGCTAATTTATCCTCCCTGATGTTTACGATTTTAGTAAGCCCTTCTACGATTTTGGCTACTTCGTCGCCGAATCTTTGTCTAACCTGCTCGATGCTGTAATCTGTATCCTCTACTACGTCGTGTAGTAGCGCAGATATTACCATCGCGTCGTCTCCGCCCATAAAAGATACGAAGCAAGCTACCAAAATCGGATGGATCGCATATGGCTCGCCGCTTTTGCGAAACTGCCCGTCGTGCTGCGCGATGCATAAATTTATAGCATCCACCAGTAACGGAGTAGGCTCTTTTAGATTATAAAGCAGCTGCTTGGCGCTTTGAATGTCTTTGGTATCGACGACATCGTCGATGAGACTTTCTAAGAAGTTATCATTAATCCTTGTCAACGATTCCATCTAATGCGATCTTACCTTCGGCTAGTTCCAAGATTGCTATATCGGCAAATTTCATCCTGCGAGTATCTACGTTCTCTATCAGCGGAGGTTCGCCAGCAGCTAGCTGCTCGGCGCGTTTGCTTATCATCAAAGATAGCTTATATCGGTCTCCGCCCGTTACTTTTAAAGCCTTGGCTACAATTTGTTCGGTTCTCATCAATTCTCCTTAAATTTTAAATTTCAGTTTTTTACGATCGAGCAGGAGCTTAGATCTCCGCCCTCGACGATTTTGTATAAATTTCCGCTCTTAAACATATTGCACACGATGATCGGAAGCGCATTGTCTTTAGCAAGCGCGATAGCTGTATCGTCCATCACCCTGATGTTGTCGTGCAGGGCTTGATCGTAAGTGACTTTGGAAAGCAATTTGGCGTCTTTAAATTTTTGCGGATCCTTGTCGTAGATCCCCATAACTTTGGTGGCTTTTATGATAGCGTCGGCTCCAATCTCGATTGCGCGGAGAGTGCCCGCAGTATCGGTTGTGAAGAACGGATTTCCGGTGCCTGCAGCAAAGATCACGACGCGCCCTTTTTCGAGGTGCCTTTTGGCGCGGCCGATGATGAAGGTCTCGCAGATCGCTTCCATCTTTATCGCGCTTTGGACGCGTACGTCCATACCTGCGTATTCTAGCGCCTCTCTCATCGCGATTGCGTTGATGACGGTGGCTAGCATGCCCATATGATCGCCGCTGGTGCGTTTGATGATACCGCTAGCTGCGGCGCTTACGCCTCTTATGATGTTGCCGCCGCCGATTACGATGCCTACTTCGATGCCGCCCTCTACGAGCTGCTTGATCTCTTTAGCGATAAATTTTAAAATTTCGCTGTCGATCCCAAAGCCGTTCTCTCCCGCTAGCGCTTCACCCGAAAATTTTACGAGTATGCGATTGTATTTAGCCATAAATTTAGCTCCTAATAAAATTTTAAAATATTACCCAAAAGTCGTTTAAAAATAACTTTTTAGGCTATTTTAGATGATCTTTAAGGCGGTTTATCCAGATCTTCTTCGGAGCGATTATCTCGCTAGCGCTGCCGTTTACGGCGTGATAGATCAATGTACCGTGTAAGCTCGCGTAGTAGCGGATTATGAGGCGCTGCAAATAGGGCTCGTAGCTCGGCACGAACCAGCCGTTGTTGCTGATCGCTACGACGTATTTGGGCGAGCCCTCGTAAAGCTCTGCGCGCGTAGCCTCGTAGCAAACGGCGCTTCTTACGCTCTTGCCGCCAAGCTCGTAGTCGCTAAAGCCGCTAGCCGTCGAAAAATCGGTCGCGCCGCCTAACAGCACGCGGTTGATGAAATTTCGCGCAAATTCCGGCAGCGGCACCATTTCGCCAAACGGTACCAAAATGTGCTTATCGAAGCGCTTCATTTCTCCGTTCGCAAAAAGATAGGCGCTGTTGTAAAATTTCCCGTTCTCATACGCTTCTGCGCCCGCTACGATAGTAATTGCGCGCGATTTTTCCTTTAGAGCTCCAACTAGCACGTTTTCTAAATTTAGCGGCATCGCAAAGGCGCTCTCGGGCAGTATTATCGCGTCTTGTCCCTCTGCGATCGCATCATCAATCCGAGCCAAATTTGCCAACGCGGCGGATAAAATTTTATCTTTCGTCCAGATGTCATGCTGCGAAATATCGGTGTTTGCGAGTGAAATTTTAATCGGTAGCGGCTCGGGCTCTTTTTGGCCGAATTGCAGCGCGCAGATCAAAAATACCGCAAAGATCGCGGCGTTAAGCTTAGCCCGGGCGCCGCGCCCACGTAGATACAAAACCGCGCAAAGTCCCGCTAAAATCAGAGCCAGCGCGCTAAGATCGGCTCTGAAAATTCCATGGCTTAGCAGCAATTCAAAATTTAGCCAATCAAAGCCGAAAGGATGAATAAATTTTAGAATCAAAAGGCACGCAGCGCGCAAAACCGGCGCGTCAAAGATCGCAAAGATGCGGAAAATAAAGGCGTAAACGAGGCAAATTCCAAGAATTTCAAGCGGGATCAAAAATGCAAGATCGAAATAGATCAGGCTGAAGCTGATCCAGTGCATCCATAGCGCGCCGATAAAAAATCCGCACCAAAACCACTCCGCCTTGCTTGCTTTTAGCAGATAAAAAAGTGCCGCTATCGCAATTAGAGGCGAGAAAAATTCCGCCGCCAAAGCAGCCAAGCCGTCAAATTTAGAGCTTAAAATTTCTACGAAAATAAAATTTGAAAGCGCAAGGGCAAGAACAAAGCCTTTATTTATGTAACTTAATGTAAAATAGCTACTTTTTAAATTTCTAATGAAGGAAACACATGGAACAAGGAAACTTCTTTGCATCAATCCTGCCTATCGTCGTAATCTTTGCGATTATGTATTTTTTGATTATCAGACCGCAGCAAAAACAGGCCAAGGATCATAAAGCGATGGTCGATGCGCTCGGCAAAGGCGATAAGATCATAACTAGCGGTGGCATAAAATGCACGGTCGTGAAAACAAACAATGATTTTATCACAGTTAAGCTTAACGATGAGGTCATGGTTGAGCTAGATAAACAATTCGTAGCAAGAAAATTAGATGAGCAGTAAAATTTCATACCGCCTGCTGATCTTTTTGGCTGCGGTAATTTTTTCGGCGATTTTTGCCGCGCCTTCGATCTTTCAGACCGAAAAGGGAAGCAAGATAAACTTGGGTCTGGATCTGCAAGGTGGCCTGCATATGCTTTTGGAAGTTCAAAGCGACGAGGCGGTCGTTTCAAAGATCAAATCGATCGCTGCGAGCGTCAATTACGCCGCCAAGCGCGATGATCTGCTGATGGACGGGCTAAAATTGGAAGGCGATTCGTTTGAGTTTGAAATTTTAGACGCAGACGAGGCTTCTAAATTTGATGCGATTTTGCATAGCGCCGCAAGCGGATTAGACATTCAAAAATCGGGCGAAAAATATCGCGTTACGCTAACGCCCGAGGAGGTCGAAGCGACTAAAAAGTACGCGATCGAACAGGCTGTAGAAACTATCCGAAACCGCTTGGATCAATTCGGACTTGCGGAGCCTACGGTAGCAAAGCAGGGCGAGAGTTATATTTTGGTTGAGCTTCCGGGCGTCAAAAGTGCAGCGGATGAGCAACGCGCCAAAGATCTGATTGCCAAAGCGGCTCACTTGCAGCTTATGGCGGTGGACGACGTACGCCAAGACCGCGCGCAGACTATCAGTGCAGCGGATGCCAGAGCTTACGGCGACGTGATCTACCCGGACGTTAAAAATCCGAATTACAAGTATCTCATAAACGAAATTCCGGTTTTAGACGGCGCGATGCTGGTCGATGCGAAGGTTGCCTTCGATCAGCACACCAACCAGCCGATCATAAATTTTACGCTGAACTCTCAAGGCGCTCAAATTTTTGGCGATTTTACCGGCAAAAACGTCGGTAAGCGTCTAGCTATCGTGCTTGATGGCAAGGTTTACTCCGCGCCGCGCATTAACGAGCGTATCGGCGGCGGCAGCGGTCAGATCAGCGGCGGATTTAGCGTCGAGGAGGCGCACGACGTAGCGATTGCGCTTAGAAGCGGTGCGCTTTTGGCTCCTGTTAAAGTCTCAGAGACACGCAGCATCGGCCCTAGCCTAGGACAAGATAGCATCGATAAGAGTATGGCGGCGCTTAGTCTTGCAGCGGTTGCGATTTTGATCTTTATGATTTTATACTACGGCGTAGCGGGACTTTTTGCCGATATCGCGCTTGTGGTGAATATCTTGTTTTTGATCGCTTGTATGGCGCTATTCGGCGCTACTTTGACGCTTCCTGGAATGGCGGGAATCGTGCTAACTATCGGAATGGCTGTGGATGCGAATGTCATCATTAATGAGCGCGTTAGAGAGGTGCTAAGGACGGGAGTTTCAATCCGCCAAAGCATAAATAAAGGCTATGAAAACGCGATGAGCGCGATTGTGGATTCAAATATCACTACGTTAATTACTTCTGCTGCGCTTTATGCTTACGGCACGGGTCCGGTGAAGGGCTTTGCCGTCACGATGAGTATCGGTATCGTAGCGTCGATGATAACGGCTATTTTAGGCACCCACGGAATGTTTGAGCTAGTAATGGATAAGATGGAAAAGAGCAAAAATACCGCGCTTTGGCTCGGTTATAAAGTAAGAGGAGGCGCAAATGCAAGTGTTTGATAAGGGCAAAATTTATGATTTTATGAAATTTAGATATTTTACTTTTGCGCTTTCTGCTGTTTTGATAATAGGCTCCATTGCGCTGTTTTTCATTAAGGGCATTAATTACGGCATCGATTTTAGCGGCGGTACGCTCATTCAGGTTAAATACGACGCTAAAGCACCGCTTGATGAGATCAGAAAACGCTTCGAGGCGGCAAATTTAGGCAATATCAACGTTACAGAATTCGGCAGCGATCAAGAAGTTACGATTAGATATTCAGGCGCTGCGAGTGAACTGGGCGATAATCCTGCTTTAGCGGCGCAAAAAATTTTGCAAGGCAGCGGAAATTTCGACATTCGCAAGGTCGATATCGTAGGTCCTAAAGTCGGCGAGGAGCTTCGCACAAACGGAATTTTAGCGGTATGCGTGTCGTTTGCGCTCATTTTGGTTTATATCACCCTGCGGTTTGAATGGAGATTTGCGATTGCGGCCGTATTATCGGATCTGCACGACGTCGTAGTTGCCGTAGGCGCGATGATTTTAGCCGGCGTGGATTTCAACCTTGAAATTCTAGCCGCACTGCTAACTATAATGGGCTACTCGCTTAACGATACCATCGTTGTTTTCGATAGAATTCGAGAAGGAGTAAAAGATAGTAAATCGATTAAGCTTGATGAGGTTATAAACGAATCGATCTCTCATACACTATCGCGCACACTGCTTACTTCGCTTACGACTCTCATCGTCATCGTGATTTTATTCGTCTGGGGCGGAGAGATGATCCACGGCTTTAGCTTCGTGATGCTAATAGGCGTCATAGCAGGAACTTTCAGCTCTGTATTTGTAGCTGCTCCGATGCTGATTTTGTTTAAATTTAATGTCGAGAAATACCGCGCGTTTTTAGCCGAAAAACAGCGCCGTATCAAAGAGAAAGAAAAGAATCGCGCCATGTATGAAAAAGGCACGGTGTAAGGATGAAAGATGAACTGGGGAAGGGTAATTTACATATTTTTTGCGCTGATGAGTATGACTACGATAGGCGGGTTTTTGTATGAGAAGAATGAAATTTTACTTTTCATAGCAACCAGCGTGAATGCAGTCTCGACGCTTTTAAAGGTGGGCGTGCGAAATATGCTCGCAGCTGAGCTTTTCGCAAGCTCGCTCGTAGCGGATCTGCATCTCATACCGGCGTTCGTTTTGATTGTAGTAGCGCCGGGAGATCTATCGATCGTGACCTCGCTTGCGATCGGCGCGCTACTTGCAAACTTTTTCTCGCTAATTTTAATAGCGATTGAGTCGGCAAAAACCAAAGACGAATTCTAGGAGCGCAAAATGCCTTACGATAGTAAAAGTATTGAGCTTAAATGGCAGAAAATTTGGGACGACGAGGGGGTTTTTGAGCCTAAGGACGATTATAGTCTGCCTAAAAAATATATCCTTTCGATGTTTCCCTACCCAAGCGGCCGCATCCACATGGGGCACGTGCGAAACTACAGCATCGGCGACGCGCTGAGCCGATACTACAGGCTGCGCGGATACAACGTGCTTCAGCCGATCGGCTTTGATAGCTTCGGTATGCCTGCGGAAAATGCGGCGATCAAACACGGCATTCACCCTAAAACTTGGACTTACGAAAATATCGATTATATGAAAAACGAGCTGCACCGCCTAGGCTTTAGCTTTTCGGCTCGTCGCATGCTCGCTACCTCCGATCCGCTTTATACGCGTTGGGAACAGGAATTTTTCATCAAACTTTTTGAAAAAGGGCTTATCTATAGAAAAAGCGCCGTGGTAAATTGGTGCGAGCACGATCAGACGGTGCTTGCCAACGAGCAGGTCGAGGAGGGCAGGTGTTGGCGCTGCGGCAACGAGGTCGTGCAAAAGCAAATGCCTGGCTACTACCTAAAAATCACCGCCTACGCGCAGGAGCTTTTGGATTGCCTAAAGCAGCTTGAGGGCAAGTGGCCCGCTCAGGTGCTTACGATGCAGGAAAACTGGATCGGGCGCAGCGAGGGTTTAGAATTTGGCTTTAAATTTGACGAGCAAAGCAGCGCCAAACTTGGCGGCATCGAGGGCTTTAAGGTCTTTACGACGCGCCCCGATACGATCTATGGCATGAGCTACGCGGCGCTTGCGCCGGAACATGAGGTTGTAAAGAGGCTTTTGGATGAAGGCTTACTCGACGTGGAAGCTACGGCGAAGGTGAGAGAAATTTTAAATCAAAGCCCGCGCGAGCGCCAAGCAAGCGATAAAGACGGCGTGAGCCTCGGAATCAGCGTGCTTCATCCGCTAAACGGCAAAAAGATCCCCGTTTGGACCGCAAATTTCGTCCTAGCAGAATACGGCGGCGGCGCGGTTATGGCGGTGCCTGCGCACGATGAGAGAGACTTCGAGTTTGCAAAGAAATTTAACCTGCCGATCATTCAAAGCATCGCTTCTAAAAGCGGCGATTACGACGCTAGCAAAGCTTACGTCGAGAGCGGAGTTTTGGTAAATTCCGAAGAGTTTAGTGGCATGGATAGCGAGAAAGCAAAAAGCGCCGTTATTTCAAAATTTGAGGAGCTAAAGCTCGGACGCCGCGTGGTAAATTTTAAACTGCGCGATTGGGGAGTGAGCCGCCAGCGCTACTGGGGCGCGCCGATCCCGATGATCCACTGCCCAAAATGCGGGCTGGTAAGCGAAGAAATTTCAAATCTGCCCGTAGAGCTTCCGCAGGATATTAAGATCACTGGCAAGGGCAATCCGCTCGACGCGCATCCTAGCTGGAAGTTTTGCAAATGCCCTAAATGCGGCGGCGACGGGGTGCGCGAGACCGACACGCTCGATACATTTTTTGAAAGCTCATGGTATTTCGCGCGCTACGCAAGCGACGAGCGGACGTGGCAGCAGCGGGCGTTTGATGAGCAAAGCGTGAATTACTGGATGAACGTCGATCAATATATCGGCGGCATCGAGCATGCGATTTTGCACCTTTTGTATGCGAGATTTTTCCAAAAGGCTCTTCGCGACATAGGCTATCTGCGCGATAGCGAGCCGTTTGAGCGGCTGCTAACCCAGGGCATGGTGCTAAAAGACGGCGCGAAGATGAGTAAAAGCAAGGGAAATACCGTCGATCCCGATGATATTATCGAGAGATACGGCGCCGATACGGCGAGACTTTTTATACTTTTTGCCGCGCCTCCTCAAAAGGAGCTTGAGTGGAACGACAGCGCGGTAGAGGGCGCGTATAAATTTTTAAACCGCCTCTACGATCGCGCCGAAAATGCCTACGCTACGGATAAAATTCCGCAGATCGACCACACCGCTTTAAATAAAGAGGAAAAATACGCCCGCCTCAAAGTTTACGAGGCGCTTAAGAAATCACAGCAGGTTTATGAGAGCAGCTTTGCTTTTAATACTCTAATCGCCGCGTGTATGGAGGCGCTAAACGCCCTAAACGCGCAGAGCAACAAAGACGTATTTACTGAGGGTTACTTTGTGATTTTAAACCTGCTCGAGCCTATCGTGCCGCATATCTGCGCTGAGCTTAGCGAGAAGCTGTTTAAAAGGCGGAATTTCGGCGAGCTGAGAGTTTGCGAAGAGGTCTTTGAGAGCGATACGATCAAGCTTGCCGTCACGATTAACGGAAAAAAGCGCGCCGAGTTTGAGGCGAGCGCTGGCCTAAGCGAGGGCGAAATTTTAAGCCTTGCAAAGCAAAACTGCGCCAAATGGCTAGAAGGCAAGAGCATCGTAAAAGAAATTTATGTCAAAAACAAGCTCGTAAATTTGGTGGTAAAGTAGGCGAAGATGAGAAAAGTTTTAACCGTTTTTTGTTTGATTTTTTTAATCAGCTGCGGCTACAAGCCCGTTTCAAGGATCGCGAAAGAGACGATGAGTGGAAGCGTATTTGTGGATGTGATGATGAGCAAAACTGATCCGCAAAACACCGTCGCGATCAAAGATGCGATCAGACAGGGTATAGTTCAGCGCCTAGGGATGAGCCTTGCGGATAAAAACTCGGCGCAGACGATCGTAGTAGCGAGCATAAAAAGCCTAAGCTTTAGCGAGCTTTCATACGATCAGTTCGGCTACGTCACTAGCTACCGCGCAAATCTCATCGTAAATTTTAGCACCAAGCTTAAAAACGGCGAGGTTTTCAGCAAGGATTGCGTGGGCGATTACGATTTTAAAGTTAGCCGCCTAGTCAAAAATAGCTACGATACGAGCTCGATCATTAGCGATAAGGACCGCTACAAGGCGATCGAAAATGCCTCCGCGCAGGCGTTTGACGAGTTTATTTCGGCGCTTGCGATTAGGGGATTCAGACTTGAGCGGGCGCAGCATTAAAGAATTTTTGCAAAATCGCCCGATTTATTACAAAAAAATCGACTACGAGCGCTTCCCGCGGGCATATGCCGCCATTAAAGATAAAATTCCGCTCAGAAATGTCATTCAGATCATCGGCACCAACGGCAAGGGTAGCACCGGGCGGTTTTTGGCTAACGCGATCGCCGCAGCGGGCTTTAGCGTAGGGCACTACACCAGCCCGCACGTTTTTAGGCTCAACGAGCGCATCTATCTAGGCGGACGGATCGCGCAAAACCCCGTTTTTGCGTTGAATTCCGACGCTTCAAATTTTAAAAACGAGCAAAATTCCGCTTTGGCGCCAAATTTTACGGAAAAACAAAATTCCATAAAGATGCAAAATTTTGCGAACAGAGAAAATTCCGCCTCTCAAATTTCTATTTCTAATTTGCAAAATTCCACCACGCAGGATTTTATCACCATGCAGGATTCGCATGGTGAGCAGAATTCTGCCCTGCAGAACTCCGTTTATACCATGCAAAATTTTTGTAGCAAGCATAATTTCATCGCGCAAAATTCTACTTCTACACAAAATTTATGGAATTCTCAAGATCTCAAATCGCCGTCTGAGCAAAATTTAAAATTCTCGCCAGAGCAAAATTTTAAATCTCAGCTAAGATCAAATTTTAAATCCACTCAAAGCTCGCTTCCCATTTCGCTAGGGCGCGATGCTACGGATGAGGAGCTTGATTTCGCGCATGAGTTTTTGCAAGAGAGCTTGCCCGCGGAGTTTAAAGATAGCCTGTCGTATTTCGAGTATCTCACGCTTGCGGCGGCAGTGCTTTTTAGGGATTGCGATTACTGCGTGATCGAGGCTGGGATGGGCGGCGAGTTTGACGCTACATCGAGCTTCGGGCGCATGCTGTCGCTTTTTACACCGATCGGCACCGATCATTTAGGCATGCTAGGACAAAATCTAGAGCAGATCGCCCACACCAAGCTCATTACGATGGATAAGGAGGCGATTTTAAGCGATGAGATGAGCGAGGTTCCGCTTCGTATCGCGCAGCAGATCGCAGAGCAAAAAGGAACTCATTTGAGGTTTGCAGCAGAGCTTTTAAGCAAGAGCGAGCAAGCGCAGATCGCGGAGTTTTGCGCGTGCAATAATCTACCTAAATTTCAAATTTCAAATTTAGCTCTAGCGCTTGCTGCGATGAAATTTTTAAATTTGAAATTTGAAATTTCGCAGCTACCGCCTCTAAATTTACGTGGCAGGATGGAAGTTTTGGCGCCGAATTTGCGCGTGGACGTCGGGCACAACGAGCTTGCAGCACAGCAAGCAGCCCGCGAAATTACCGAAATCTACGGGGGCAGAAAGATCGTGCTGATTTACAACGCTTTTGCCGATAAGGACGTATTCGCGGTGCTGCGGACTTTGGCGCCTGTAGTGGAGCGCGTGGAGATCTTTAGCTACGAGGTTGCGGATCGCGAAATGGCAGCGGAGGCGATAATCCGTGCGCTTGACGCGCTTAAAATTCCGCATTCGCCGTTTCGCGGCGAGCTTAGAGCGGACGAGGAGTATTTGGTTTTCGGCTCGTTTCATTTGGTAGAAAATTTCATTTTATGGCTTGAGGCGCGCCGTGGCTAAAACTAAACTTACCCTAAGCGATCACTTTGGCACCAAGACGCTGTATTTTGGCGAAAATTTTAGATTTCAACTTAAAATTTTATCCGCGTTTTTTGTAATTTTTCTGCTTGTTTTGTTTTTTGCGATATTTAAACTCGCGAGCGACCGTTCAAATTTAAAGGAGCTAAACAAAACCCTATACGCCGAAAATCTCGCGCTAAAAGAGCAAAATATCGCGCTTGAGGGCAAAAATGAGGAGGTGCTTGCCAAGCTGGACGGACGCGAAGACGATGGAGGCGGGCTGGATAGTGATATCCAGGTAATGCTTGCGATGAATGAGATGAAAAAAGAGCGCAAAAAGGGCTCCGGCGCGCACATCGCAGCTAGCGAAAAAACGGCGAGCGCGATTCTTAGCGCTGTGCCTAACGGACTTCCGATGCAGTATCGTGGCGTCACTAGCCCTTTTGGGATGCGCACTCATCCAATCAGTGGCGTTATGAGGATGCACCACGGCATCGACCTGCGAGCGAGCGAGGGCACTCCGGTGTTTGCGACAGCAGAGGGCTTTGTACAGTTTGCAGGCGGCAGTGGTAGCGGATATGGAATTTTAGTGATTCTATCGCACAATTACGGCTTTGAGACCCGCTACGGCCACCTTAGCTCCGCGGTCGTAACGCCCGGTTCTTGGGTTAAAAAGGGCGATCTCATCGGCTATAGCGGTAACACCGGCTATAGCACCGGCCCGCACCTGCATTACGAAGTTAGGTTTTTGGCTCAAAGCGTTGATCCTGCAAATTTTATGAGCTGGAACGCGCAGAATTTCAAAAATATCTCAACCTTGGAGCCTAACGTATCGTGGCAGGAGATCGCAAACGTCGTGCAGCACCAGATCGAAAGGTTTAAATAATGCAAGCCGAGGTTTACGAATACTTTTTGCAAAACCAAAAAGAGCTTTTGATCTGCGAGGACGATAAAGAGGCTGCGGCGTGCGAGCAGGTGCTTAAATTTATGGGCTACGCGACCTTTTGCCTACCCGATTTTAGAGCGAGCTTCGGCGAGGATCTTCGCAGCTACATGGGCGAGCTTGCGGGTATCAGCACCGCTCTTAGCGCGTTTTATAAAACAAGCGACAAAAAAATTTTAATCTCTCCCGTCCGCACGATCCTAAATAAACTCCCCGCCGCAAGCCATCTGCGCCCGCTAAATATAAAATTTGGAAGCGAGTTAAACTTAAGCGAGCTGAAAGAGGAAATTTTACGCCTTGGATACGACGTGCGCGACATCGTCGAAAGCATGGGCGAGGTTAGCTTCCGTGGCGAGATCATCGATGTTTTTTCGGTAGGGAGCGAAAGCGCGGTTAGAATTCTACTCGACGGCGAGACGGTTGAGAGTATCAGGCGCTTTGACGTCGCGACGCAAAAAAGCGAAAAAGATGAGCTTGCGCAAGCCGAGATAGCGCCGTTTTTAGCAAATTTAAGCGAGGACGAGTTTGAGAGCGTGAGCGAAAAGATATCGCGCGCGGACAGCGACGCGCTAGCGCGCGATCTGGGCTCGCTCGGGTTTTGGTTCATCGAGGGCTTCGTCGATTACGTGAGCGCGTTTGATTGCGTCTTGCTGCACGAGATTAAAAAGGATGAAATTTTTTCCGAGCGCAATTTGGATTTTTTAGACGCGATCGAGGTATTGCCTGCGGCGCGTAAATTTAAAGACCTCGCCGTGACGCCGTCGCAGGAATTTTTTGAATTTCACCGCAGCGAGGCTATCACGCTGATCGCGCGAAACGACGCGCTGCTCGCGCCGTTTGATCTTAGCGGATTTAGCAATATCGAAATTTTACGCGAGGATTTCGTCGTAAATTTAATAAGCGCCGAGCGAATCATTCTTTCGCTAAACAAAGCGACGCCTAAAAAGCGCGTGCGAAGATCGAGTCTGGCTCTAGATGAGCTAAACGTGGGTGATTTCGTCGTGCATGAAGATCACGGCATCGCTAAATTTAACGGGCTTGAGCTCATCGAGGTGATGGGGCGCAGCAAGGAGTTCGTATCCCTGCTCTACGAGGGCGGCGACAAGCTGCTGCTGCCGGTAGAGTATCTAAATAAGATCGATCGCTACGTCGCAAGCGGCGGCGCCGTGAGCTTGGATCATCTGGGCAGGGCGAGCTTTTCAAAAATTAAAGAGCGAGTGCGCGAAAAGCTCTTTGCGATCGCTTCAAAGATCATCGCGCTGGCTGCCAAGCGCGAGCTGGTGCGAGGGCTCGTCATCAAAAACGAAAGCGCGGATTATGCGAAATTTTTAAGCGCAAGCGGTTTTAGCTACACGAGCGATCAGCAAAAGGCTGTGAGCGCGATTTTGGCGGATCTGCAAAGCGGCAAGGTGATGGACCGCCTGCTTAGCGGCGACGTGGGCTTTGGAAAGACCGAGGTTGCGATGAATGCGATCTTTGCTTGCATCCGCAGCGGCCATTCAGTGCTGTTTTTTGTGCCTACGACGCTGCTTAGCTCTCAGCATTACGCCACGCTTAGCGAGCGCTTTAGGGAGTTTGAAATTCCCGTTTTCAAGCTCGATCGCTTTAGCAGCGCAAGGCAAAAGAGTGAAATTTTAAAGCGCCTGCAAAGCGGCGAGGCGATCGTCGTAGTCGGCACGCACTCGCTTTTAAATTTAAACCCCGCAAATTTAGGGCTCATAATCATCGATGAGGAGCATAAATTCGGCGTTAAGCAAAAGGAGCGGCTCAAAGAGAAAAGCGCCGCCTCGCACCTGCTTAGTATGTCTGCCACGCCGATACCGCGCAGTCTAAATATGGCGCTAAGCTCGATTAAAAGCTACTCCACGCTGCTTAGCCCGCCGCAGGACCGCCTAGACGTGCGCACCTTCGTCAAGCAGTGGGACGAAAAGATCATAAAAGAGGCGATCTCGCGCGAGCTGCGACGCGGCGGGCAGATTTTTTACGTCCACAACCACATCGCGACGATGCAAAGCGCCAAAAAGAAGCTGCTTGAAATTTTGCCGAGCCTTAAAATTCTAATTCTACACTCCAAGATCGACGCGAAAACGACGGAGGATGAAATTTTAAAATTTGTAGCAGGCGGATACGATCTGCTACTTTGCACCAGCATCGTAGAAAGCGGCATTCATATGCCGCGCGTAAATACAATCATCGTCGAAAACGCTGATAAATTCGGCATCGCCGATCTGCACCAGCTGCGCGGCCGCGTCGGACGCAGCAACAAACAGGGCTTTTGCTACTTTTTGATCGAGGATAAAACCGCTCTTACGCAGGACGCGCTAAAACGGCTCGTAGCGCTTGAGAGCAACTCGTTTTTGGGCAGCGGCTCGGTGCTAGCGTATCACGATCTAGAGATTCGCGGCGGCGGAAATCTGCTCGGAGAGGCACAGAGCGGGCATATCGAAGCGATCGGCTACTCGCTTTATCTAAAAATGCTCGAAGAGGAGATCGGCAAGCTGCTAAGCAGAAAGAGCGCCGCTGCGAGCGTGGAGCTTAAAATTTCCGTAAACGCCTTTTTAAACTCGGAATTTATCAGAGAGGATCGCCTGCGCCTAGATCTTTACAGGCGGCTTAGCAAGTGCGCAGAGGCGAGCGAAGTGCTTGAAATTTTCGGCGAGATCGAGGATCGCTTCGGGCGCGCAGATATCTACACTAAGCAATTCATCGACGTGATGATGATTAAGGTTTTGGCTACGAAGCTTGGCTTGCGCGTGATTTCGAGCATGGACGAAAATATCTTGATTACCCTCGCAAACGGCGATAAGGTGCGATTAAAGGCACAAACGCGCGACGATTACGACGTGATAAACGAAATTTTAATCTATCTGCGAAGGGAGCTAAAAAATGCGAACTTGCGATGAAAATATCAAAAAAAGCGCGAGCAAAAGCAGAAGCGAAGGGCTAAATTTAGACTCGGTAAGCGGTTTGAATTTAGCGCCGCAAGCCATCCTAAAAAGTGCGCAGAGCGGCACCGGCGAGCAAATTTATTTCAGCGATTTTAGCGCGATTGATTGGCGCACGGTACAGGTCGCCGTCTTTCGCGCAAATAAAAAGGCGCTAAAGATCGTCCGCGATATCGATTTCACGGGTATTGACGCGCTTGTGGGGCTAGAGAGCCAAAAATCGACTCTTATAAAAAACACGTACGCCTTCCTGCGCGGCTGCAGCGCCAACCACGCGCTGCTATGGGGCGAGAGCGGCTGCGGCAAATCAAGCCTTGCGAAGGCGGTTTTTTCTAAATTTATCCCGCAAGGCCTTAAGATCATCGAGATCGGCAGGGACGATCTGGGCTATCTCGTGGATATAATCGACGCGATCCGCGAAACAAATTTTAAATTTATCATCTTTTGCGACGATTTGAGCTTTGAGCTCGGCGAGAGCGGCTACAAGCACCTAAAACCGCTGCTAGAAGGATCCTTAGAGCGCGCGCCGCGCAACGTGCTGATGTATGCGACGTCCAATCGCCGCCACATCGTAGGCGAATGCGCAAGCGATAACGACGCCGCGCAGATAAGCCGCGGCGAGCTGCACCTAAGCGACGCGGCGAACGAGCGAATCAGCCTTAGCGAGCGCTTCGGGCTACAGCTAAGCTTTTACGGCGGGAGCATGCGGGAGTATTTGGGGATCGTAGATGCCTATTTTGCGGCTGCGAAAGGTATGAGCGCGGCGGAATTTCGCTTGAGCTTTGCTGCAAATTTAGACGCGCTGCACGCAAAGGCGAGGGAGTTTGCGATGCTTCGCGCAAGCCGCAGCGGCCGCGCGGCAAAGCAGTTTTTCTTGAGCTTTAGCGAGGAATTTTTTACAAATTTAAAAGGCGGCGGCAGATGAATACGGCGCGAGAATTTCAAAATGTCGTAAGCGAGCTTAGTTGCGGCGTAAAGCGGCTTCTGGAGCGAAGCAGGGCAGCGGCTGCACTAAAATTTAAAGTTGCCGCTACGTGCGCGACGATCGTTAAATTTAAGCCTAGCGGTGCGTCGAAATTCCTTCTCATCGCAGGTGTCTTGCAAGAACAAACCCCGTTTGCGTCTGTTTTTGCAACGCATAAATTTCAAATTTTTATGCGTTGCACGGCACTCTTTAAGCGAAATTTAAAAATTATTTCGGCGTATGCATCGCTTGTCGCAAGATGCGGCGAGGTACGGATTATAGAACCGAAATTTGATGCTCCCAGCGTCCTTGGAGACGGCAGATGAGCGCGACCGAGCTTTTTATCGCGCTTTTTCGCGCCGTGAAAATCAAGGATTTTCGCTGGTGGCCCGCGTTTGGAAGCTTTGAGGTGGTCGTGGGGGCGATTTTGATCCAAAATACGGCGTGGCGCAATGCCGATGCGGCACTGCAAAACCTGCGTAGCAAGGAGCTTTTGAGCTTAGAAAGCATCGCCGGGCTAGACGAAGCGGAGCTTGCGGAGATCATTAAAGTTAGCGGATTTTATAATCAAAAAGCTAGACGCCTAAGCTTGCTTTGCAAAGCGATAATCGCGGATTTTGGGGATTTTGAGAGCTTTAAATCGGGCGTTAGCCGCGAGTGGCTGCTAGCGCGCAAAGGGATCGGCGCAGAGAGCTGCGATGCGATCTTGTGCTACGCGTGCGAGCGTGCGGTGATGGTTGCGGACAGCTATTCGGCGCGCCTGCTTGGGGCTTTAGGCTATGAGTTTGAAAGCTACGATGAGCTTAGCGCGTGGCTTGGCGAGCTAGAATTTGAGCGGATCTATGAGTTTGTAAATTCCGCTAATCTTCCCTGCGATGCGGCGGCAAAAGCAGATAAGCTGGAGAACGAAAACAGCACGTATGCATTATTTCATGGGCTCATCGTGGAATTTTGTAAAGCGCATTTGAAAGGTAAAATTTTTGATGATTTTGCGATGGAATTTTTTGATAATTTAAAATAAATCTTAGCCAGCTTTAAAGCAAAGAACATTTTATACCATCCAAATAGCGACAAATAGGTAATTCTAAGTATCACTAAGCGCCGATATAGCAAAATTTAATTAAAATTATGGTGATAAATTCGGTTAAAAATCGATATTTAGGGGAGTTTATGACGAAAAGAAAAATTTTAATAGTATTTGGGACGCGCCCGGAAGCCATTAAGATGGCTTTGTTGATAAAGGAATTTCAAAAGTACGCGGAATTTGAAGTGAAGGTTTGCGTCACGGCGCAGCACAGACAGATGCTAGATCAGGTGCTTGAATTTTTTGAGATCAAGCCGGATTTTGATCTAAATTTAATGAAGCAAGGGCAGGATCTGTACGACATTACGTCAGGCGTTTTGCTTGGTATGCGCGATGTATTTAGCGAATATACCCCGGACATCGTGTTTGTGCATGGAGATACGACTACTACTTATGCCGTTTCTTTAGCGGCGTATTATCAAAAGATCGACGTGGCACATGTCGAAGCTGGACTTAGGACGCATGATATCTATTCGCCGTTTCCTGAAGAGATAAATAGGCAGATGACGGGGCTCATAGCTAAATATCACTTCGCGCCGACTGCCGATGCGAGAGACAATCTCTTAAAAGAAGGCAAAGATTCAAAAAATATAATCGTTAGCGGCAACACTGTTATAGACGCGCTTTTGTGGACGATAGATAAAATCGAAAACAACGAGCTGCTAAAAAATAAAATTTTATCCTTTATAAACGCCAAATATAAGCTTAGTGATAGAAGATTTATTCTCGTTACAGGACACAGGCGAGAGAATTTCGGAGAAGGCTTTGTTAATATTTGTGAGGCTTTACGTGAAATAGCGCTAAAAAACGAAAATATCGACATCGTTTACCCCGTGCATTTAAATCCAAATGTAAGAAAGCCTGTAGGAGAAATTTTATCGGGCATTTCGAATATATTTTTAATCGATCCGCTAGAGTATGATAGTTTCGTCTATCTTATGAGCAAGTCATATATGATAGTAACAGATAGCGGCGGCATCCAAGAGGAGGCGCCGAGCCTTTGCAAGCCCGTTTTAGTTATCAGAAAAACTACCGAAAGACCTGAAGGGATAAGAGCAGGATGTGTGAAGCTTATCGGCACCAAGCGCGAAAATATCATAAAAGAGGTGCAAAAATTATTAAATTTAAAAGATGAATATGATAAAATGAGTAAAAGTGTAAGCCCGTATGGCGACGGTAAAACTTGCAAAAAAATACTGGAATTTTTAAAAGGAATATTATGAAAAAAGTTTGCATCTTAGGTCTTGGGTATATAGGGCTACCGACAGCAGCACTTTTGGCAAATAGGGGCTATAAAATCCACGGCGTTGATGTAGTGCAGAGCGTCGTAGATACGATCAATGAGGGTAAAATTCATATCGTAGAGCAAGGGCTTGGGGAGCTTGTAAAAAAATCAGTAGAAAGCGGAAATTTAAAAGCAGACGTTAAGCCTGATTTCGCAGACGTTTTTATCATAGCTGTTCCGACGCCGTTTCGAGACGGATACGTGCCAAATATCGATTATGTCATAAGTGCGGCAAAATCTATAATACCATACGTAAAAGACGATAATATGGTCGTTTTAGAATCCACTTCACCGATAGGTACCACCGAAAAGATAGGCGAAATTTTAAAAAATGGCGGTGTTGATATTTCTAAAATTTATATCGCTCACTGCCCTGAGAGAGTTTTGCCCGGTAAAATTTTAAAAGAACTTACGCAAAACGATAGAATCGTGGGTGGAACTACAAAAATTGCTACTAAAAAGATAGCGGAATTTTATAGGGAATTCGTTAGTGGTAGCGTTTTGCAGACGGATTCTAAGACTGCAGAGATGTCAAAGCTTACAGAGAATTCTTTCCGCGACGTAAACATAGCCTTTGCAAACGAACTTAGCATTTTGTGCGATAAATTCGGCATTAACGTCTGGGAGCTTATCTCGCTAGCAAATCGCCATCCGCGAGTTAATATTTTAAGCCCGGGCTGCGGCGTAGGCGGGCACTGTATAGCGGTCGATCCGTGGTTTATCGTCCATGCGGGTGGCTACGAAGCGAGGCTGATCAAATCCGCAAGAGAGGTGAATGATCATAAAGCTGATTGGTGTATAGAAAAGATCAAAAAAGCCGCTTTGAAATTTGAGCTGCAAAACGGCAGAAAGCCAAAAGTAGCGTGTATGGGGCTTGCTTTTAAGCCGGATATCGACGATTTGAGAGAGTCGCCAGCGCTAAATATAACCAGGCGCCTGATCGCAGACGGTATCGATGTGATCGCCGTAGAGCCCAACATCAAGGCTCACAAAGATTTTGAGATAGCGGATTATAAAAAGGCTATTGAAATTTCGGACATTATCGTATTTTTGGTCGGACATAAGGAATTTAAAGGGCTGAAAATAGAAAAAGAAGTTTTGGATTTTTGCGGCGTGCGAAATACTAATATTTAATATTTTTCAAGGTATGGTTAATGATACAAGCAATAGTTAAAAAAGGTAAGGTTTTAGCGGAGCAGATCCCCGCTCCGAGCGTTTCAAAGGGATGCGTTCTTATAAAAGTAGTAAATAGCTGTATATCGGCGGGCACCGAGATAAGCGGCGTATCAAATAGTGGAAAGAGCCTGATCAGAAGGGCTTTGGAGCAGCCGGAGAACGTAAAAAAAGTCATCAATATGGTGAAATCCGATGGCATAGCCAGCGTCTACGCGAAGGTAAAGGGCAAGCTTGATAGCGGAAGCCCGACCGGCTATTCGCTTAGCGGCGTCGTCATAGCGGTCGGAGAGGGCGTTTCAAATTTTGAAGTCGGAGAGCGCGTTGCCGCAGCCGGTGCAGGGCTTGCGAACCATGCAGAATACGTAGACGTGCCAAAAAATTTAGTTATGAAAATGCCGCAGGATATGGACTTTGAGCGGGCTTGCACCGTGACTCTCGGCGGCATAGCGATGCAAGGCGTTAGGCGGATCGATCTAAGGTTGGGCGAGACCTGCGTAGTGGTCGGTGCGGGGATTTTAGGGCTTCTTGCGGTGCAGATGCTTAAAATTTCAGGCGTAAGGGTTGCGGTCAGCGATTTTGACGATAGGCGCTTGCAGATAGCTAAAGAGTATGGCGCAGAGCTCGTCATAAACCCGTCAAAAGACGATTTGCTAGACGTCGTTTCATCTTGGAGCGGCGGATACGGCGCCGATGGCGTGCTATTTACCGCCGCTACGAGCAGTAGCGAGCCGCTATCGCAAAGCTTTCAGATGTGCAAGAAAAAGGGCAGAGTGGTGCTCGTAGGCGTTGCCGGCATGCAGATCAATAGAGAGGATATGTATAAGAAGGAGCTTGATTTTCTCATCTCCACCTCTTATGGCCCCGGTCGCTACGACAAGAGCTACGAAGAGCAGGGACTTGATTATCCGTTTAGCTACGTAAGATGGACTGAAAATCGAAATATGAGTGAGTATCTAAGGCTGGTAAATGAAAATTTGATAAAGCTGGATAAGCTCATAGACGCAAAATATCCTATCGAGCAGGTAACGGAGGCGTTTGAGTCGCTACAGACTTCGCAGAATAAGCCGCTCATGGTTTTGCTTGACTACGGCGAGGCAAATTTAGCCGAGCTTGATAGCTATCTAAATCACGATAAAAAAATCATCATAAGCTCCGCGCCAGTAAACAGGGATGTGATAAACGTCGCATTCGTCGGAGTCGGCGGATTTGCTACCGGTATGCACCTGCCTAATATCTCAAAGCTTACAGATAAGTATAAAATTTACGCGATCATGAACCGAAGCGGACATAAAGCAAAGGCGGTGGCGCAGCAATATGGAGCGAATTACGCTACTTCAAATTTAGACGATATTTTAAATGATAAAAACGTTGATCTGGTGATCATCTCCACAAGGCACGATAGCCATGCGGAGCTTACTTTAAAGGCGCTTGAAGCAGGCAAAAACGTATTTGTAGAAAAGCCGCTTGCGACAAACAAAGATGAGCTTGAAAAGATAAAGAAATTTTACGAAGGTGGAGGCGACAAGCCCCTTTTATTCGTGGGATTTAATAGGCGATTTAGCGCTTATGCAGAGGAGATAAAAAAGCACACGGGCGCTAGAATAAATCCTATGATAATTAGATATAGAATGAACGCTGGCTACATACCTATGGATCACTGGGTGCACGAAAACGGCGGCAGGATGGTGGGCGAAGCGTGCCACATAATAGATCTGATGACGGCGCTAACGGGAAGCGAGATAGAGAGCATATTTTCGCAGGCTATCACGCCGAGCAATGAAAAATATAGCTCGGAGGATAACAAATCGATCGTCTTAAAATACAAAGACGGCTCGGTGGCCAATATCGAGTATTTCGCAAACGGTAGTAAGGAGCTAAGTAAGGAATTTATGGAGATTCACTTCGACGGCAAGAGCATCATTTTGGACGATTACAAAAGCCTTAAAGGATACGGAGTAGGAGTAAAAGAAATTTCAACAAACGTGAGCCAAAAGGGGCAACTCGAAGAGCTTAAGGCGCTATTTGAGGCTCTAAAAGGAAGTAAAAAAGGCTGGCCGATAGAGTTTTGGGATATGGTGCAGACGACGGAGATTTCATTTTTGATATGAGTTCGTTAGTACAAGATAGGCTTAAAAAATACGATAAAATTTTAATAATCGGACCGTATCCGCCTCCTCTTGGCGGAGTGTCGGTTTATATCTATAGACTTAGTAAGTCGCTAGATAATTCGCAAGTATTTGATGTATCCAAGAATGGTTTTAAAAAATATATCGATTTATTTGCAGTATTGTGCAGGACAAAATTTCGAGCCGTAAATATTCACTCGTTTAGTATGACGATAGTTTTTGTGCTTATGATTGCTAGACTTTTTAAAAATTTTGATTTAATTGCCACTAGCCATAATCCAAGGTTGTTTGAAGAGTCCTCTAAATTTAAGGAGTTGATTTATAGAGTCTTTTTTCATTGCATAGATGTTTTGGTGGTAGTTAATAAGCATATTTTAGACGATTACAAAAGTAGAAATTTGCATATTTCAAAAAGCATTATAATCGAGCACGCTTTCTTGCCGCCACCGTTAGAGGAGGAGGATAAAATTTTAGCTACCTATCCCGATTCTTTTTACAATTTTATAAGAAGTAAGACGCAGATAATAACGGCAAATGCATTTCAAATATCTTTTTATAAAAATACCGATTTATACGGACTTGACATATGTATAGAACTCACGGCTAAGCTAAAAAATGTCTATCCAAATTTAGGATTTATTTTTGCACTAGCAAACGAAAAGGTTAATACGGAGTATATAGATAAAATGTGTCTACGAATAAAAGAGCTAAATTTAGAGGAAAATTTTTATTTTCTGACTGGGCAAAAAGAGCTTTGGCCTATATTTAAAAAGGCTAGTCTAATGATAAGACCTACGAATACCGATGGCGACGCCCTTAGTATTAGAGAGGCTTTATATTTTAAATGTCCTGCGATAGCAAGCGATGTATGCGATAGACCAACAGGAACGATTTTGTTTAAGAATAGAAATTTAGATGATTTATGTGATAAAGTAAAGGATGTTTTATGTTAGATAATGTGATTTTTAGAAAAGATGAAATAATAAAAATATGTTGTGATAAAAAAGTTTTACATCTCGGTTTCATACAACATAAGTTGTATGAACAAAAAATCCAATCCAACGATTGGCTTCATAGTAAAATTGCAGAAGTTGCTGGCTATTTAGTTGGTTTTGATTATTTGCAAGAAGATGTAGAAATTTTGAAAGATAAATACGGCTATATTGCATATTATGCAGATGTTACGCAACTGGATAAGCTTGAATACCAAGATAAATTTGATATTGTGGTATGTGGAGAACTGATTGAGCATATTGAAAATCCTGGTCTAATGCTGGATGGCATAAAAAGATTTATGCATGATGAATCATTATTAATTATCACTACGCCGAACCCTTGGTCTAATGAGCGTATTAGGCTAATCAAGTCTGGGAAGCTCGAAAATTTATGGTTAAATAAAGAGCATGTTTGTTGGTATAGCTTTGAGACTTTAAAGCAATTATTAGACAGAAAAGGGTATGTAGAAAAAAAATATGACTATTATTACTCAGAAAATAAAAATATGTTTTTTAAAACAAAATCCTTTTTAGATTATATTAAAATTTTGAAAAGAATACTAGTATGTCGGCTCACTAAAAGACAAAATTATGACGGTCTATTTTTTATTGCTAAAGCAAAGAGTAGAGATGATTAGTAAAGCGAAATGGTTTTTAGATAAAACCTCCCCCATTATTTTCGGCATAGACGATATTACAAATTCAAAATGTCAGTCACGTTTTTTAAGGGAGCAATGCGATTGTGGTTATCTTGGATTAGGCGATGAAGGTCTATACAATTATTTTGCAAACTATTTATTAAAGAAATATCCAGAAATTAGAGTTACATATTTTTTGGTAATGAATTCGCACTCAACATATTTAGATAATGGTAAAACTGGATCTATATACGATAATAATGATTTTTTAAAGCTATTAAATTCCATTCTCGATAGATCTGATGAGATAGCATACCATGGACATAATCATGGATATTCCAATGCTACATTGATGGATAGAAAATGGTGCAGAGAATTTGAGCAGTATTCTCCGGGTGAGTATTTTAATATTATAAAAAATGATTTAAATCTTTTCAAAAAAAGATTTGACTACCAAATTTTGGGAGGAAGGACTCCGTGCTATAGTTTTAGAGAAGATTTGGTTGTAGGACTAATTGACTTAAAATTTCGCTGGTGGTCCTTTGACTTTAAGCCTTTTACCAATAATATTTCTTTGAAGTATGGCGATGATAAAATTATAGAAATGCCGTCAAATATAAGCGGCGATGCTTTTATATATGGAGGAAATGCAATAAAAAGTAAAATTAAACACTTGCTAAATATCGTAAAGATAGAAAAAATGATGAAAAGTAGATATGTGATTAGTATAGCGGAGCATTTTATGAATGCTAGACCAGATGGGAAGAGGCAAACGCCAAATGTTTATGATGATATAAATTCTTTAGATTTTCTTTTCGGCTATTTAAGGAATAAAGATGTTTGGTATGCTACTTTTAGCGAATGTGCTAATTATTACGAGAGCT
>NZ_CALKTS010000078.1 GCF_937997595.1 uncultured Campylobacter sp.
GGTAGCAAAAACAGCTCGCAAAATTTGCCGCGCTCGTCCATAACGGCGACCTTTGACGAGGTAGAGCCGATGTCGATACCGATAAAATGCATAAAATTTTAAATCCGTCGAAAAATATTTCTACACCGTAGAACTTTAGCGCAATCTTAGCTTTTTAAGACTTTTATATCGCTGAAATTTAGCGCAGGCGAGCGGCGCGGATTAAATTTAGCCTCATGCCGCGTTTGAATTGGTTTTAAATTTAGATTTAAATTTAGCGCTCGCGGGCGATTAGAATTCCGCTTAAAATCACCACTGCAATGCCTGCTAGCACGATCGGACCGGGCAGATGGTCGCCTAGCATAATTCCGAGCGCCATGCTAAAGAGGATATCGCTGTAGCTGATCGCAGCGACGATGCCCGCTTTGCGCGAAGCGGCGTAGGCGCGCGTCATGTAAATTTGAAAGTAGATACCGCTGACACCCAGAAGCGCCACGAGCACCCAGCCAAAAAGGCTTGGCGGGTTGAAATAAGCGAGCTTCGCTAAATCCGCGCCGCTGAAAAGTCCTAAAATTTTAACCTCGCTACCTTCAAGCACCCAGCCCGTTATCATCATCGTAGCACTTAGAAAGGTGGCGGACGAGACGAAAACCAGCACGATGAGGTTTGTGGCGTAGTGTTTGCGGAGCTCGCGCACGCTCGTGTATGCAAGTCCCGCGCACATGCCGCCGAAGATTCCCACCGCGTCGGTTACGCTGATGCCGATGTGCGGGCGCACGACGAGTAAAATTCCGCCAAAGCCGAGCAGTATCGCAAACCAACCGCGCGAGCTTAGCTTTTCGCCTAAGAAAAATGCCGAAAATAGCGCGGTGAAAATGGGCGCCGTTTTTTGGAAGGTAAAAGCGGTGCCAAGATCGATGTGGGCGATATTGTAGAAGGTCGCTAAGATACCGCAGCTGCCGATAAAGCCGCGAAACGCGAGTAGCCACGGCTTGCCGCCCGGCCCCAGGTTTTTTACCCGCCGTAGCGAAAATAGCACGATCGCGATGCCTACGACGTTGCGGAAAAACACGATCTCGGCGCTACTCATATGCTCTGCCATGACCTTGGCTAAAGCGCCGTTTAGCGCAAAATAGAAGCTCGCCACGAGCATATAATAAACGCCCAGATGTTTCAGCCAAAACGCGGAGTAGAATTTTTGTTTCATCGCACGCTACTTTCGGTTCGCCACAAGTGTGCCCGCGACGATGATGAGCGCCATGCCCGAAAGTGCCATGAAACCGGGCAAGGCGTCGCCTAGCAGCAGCCCAAATAGCGTCGAAAAGATGATGTCTGTGTAGCTGATCGTAGCTACTATGCCCGCTTTGCGCGTCGCGGCGTAGGCCTTGGTGACGTAGGTTTGATAAAACAGCCCCAGCAGCCCCAGAAGCACGGCAAAGAGCCAGCCCTGCGCGTTTGGAATTTTAAATTTGCAAAGCATAAAGCTCAGCGCGGGCGCGTCTATAAATTCTGCCGCGATCATAAGCGCTACGGGCATCAGCGTGCCGGCAAGAAGCGCAGAGAGGATGATCGTATCGGAGCTATAGTATTTGCGCAGCCCGCGCACGGAGGTAAACGCCATCGCGGCGAATAATCCGCTTAAAATTCCAAAAATATCGCTCGGCTGCAAGCCAAACTGCGGCTGAATTACCAAAACGATGCCCACAAAGCCTAGGCAGACCGAGAACCAGCCCATCGCGCCGAATTTTTCGCCGAGGGTAAAGTACGCGATGATCGCCGTCCAAATGGACGCCGTTTTTTGAAAGGTAAATGCCTCGCCGAGGCTGATATTTGCGATGTTATAAAAAAACACCATCAGCCCCAAAATCCCGATAATGCCGCGAAACGCGAGCGTAAAAGGATGACCGCCCTTGTTTGCGAAGCGCGCCATGCGGGGACGAGCCTTGATTTTATAAAGCAGGATCAAAAGTCCGGGCAGATTGCGAAAGAGCACGACCTCAAGCGATGAAATTTGCGCGCCCAAAAGCTTGGCAAAAACGCCCGTAAGAGAGTTGTAAAAGCACGCCATCAGCATATAATACACGCTTAGATGGTGCAGCAAGAAGTTGTTGTATTTCATCGCGCCCCTTTAAATTTGCGGAATTATACACGCATAATGATTAAATTTTAATATTTCGCCGTTTTAATATTTCGCCGCGCCTCCTGCTTTCGCGCGCCTGGCGCGACCGCTCGATTTTGCACTTTGGCGCTTGAATGCGCGGAATAGTCAAAATTTACGCAGCCGAGGGTTTTTGCGCTTTCGCACGGTTGCGCCCGTTTTTGTGCTTTGACCGCTAGCTTTCGCGCTCAGACTTCGGTTTTAAAATTTTATAAAATTTACGCATCGCCCCAGCTCTGCGTCGTTTGCGGCGACGGATCGCAAGCCTTGAGGCCTTTTATCTAGGCGACGCTCTGTTCGTGTCGCGATAAAATTTCTAAATTTAGCGCCTAAATTTCATAAAATTTTGCCGCTTATCTCCGCGAGCGAGCGCGTAGAATTTGGCTTTAATCTATTTTTGGTTATAATCGCGCCAAAAACTACAAGGACGAACGTGAAAAGTTTGATCATCATCGGGCGCCCCAACGTCGGCAAGTCGAGCCTTTTTAACCGCCTAGCGGGCGCTCGTATCGCCATCACGAGCGACGTTGCGGGTACGACGCGCGATACCAATAGAGCCGAAGCCGAAATTTTCGATCGCCGCGTGCGCGTAATCGATTCGGGCGGCCTGGACGACACATCCGAGCTGTTTGCGCGCGTGCAAGCTAAGACGCTAAGCGAGGCCAAGAGCGCGGATTTGATAATCTTTATGACGGACGGCAAGCTACTTCCGAGTGATGATGAGCGGCGGATATTTTTCTCGCTGCAGAGGCTTGGCAAGCCCATCGCCCTAGCGGTCAATAAGATCGACGGCAAGCGCGACGAGGAGCGCAGCTGGGAGTTTAACGAATTCGGCGTTAAATTTTTCCCGATCTCCGTCTCGCACAACAGCGGCATCGACGAGCTCAAAGAGTGGATCTACGGCTTTTTAGACCCTGCGCCCGCGCAGCAGGACGAGGATGAAATTTTTGATGATTTTATAGAGGGCTTCAACGACGAGGGCGAGCCGAAAGAGGAGCGCGACGAGGAATTTTACGCTAATAAAACCATCGGCGTGGGTATCATCGGACGGGTAAACGTCGGTAAATCAAGCCTTCTAAACGCGCTTGTGGGCTCGCAGCGCTCGGTCGTGAGCGATTATGCGGGCACGACGATCGATCCGGTGAACGAAAGCACGGAATTTGGGGGGCGCACGCTTGAGTTTATCGACACGGCGGGCATTCGCCGCCGCGGCAAAATCGAGGGCATCGAGCGCTTCGCGCTAAATCGCACCGAAAAAATCTTGCAAAGCTCCGACATCGCGCTTTTGGTGCTTGACGCAAGCGAGCCGCTAAACGAGCTGGACGAGCGCATCGCAGGGCTTGCGGCTAAATTTGAACTAGGTCTAATCATAATTTTAAACAAATGGGATCTTTGCGAGCGCGATTACGACGAGTTTTGCCGCGATCTGCGCGATAGGTTTAAATTTCTTTCCTACGCGCCGATCATCAGCGTCAGCGCGACGGACAGGAAGCGGATCCATAAAATTTACCCGCTCATTTTGGAGGTTTATTCAAATTTCACGCGCAAGCTCGGCACCGCAAGGATCAATGAAGTGGTAGAAGCCGCGATAAAGGCGCATCCGATACCTCGCGAGCGGGGCAAATCGGTTAAAATTTACTACGCCGCGCAGATCGGCTTTGCGCCGCCGAAGATCGCTCTTGTGATGAACCGCCCAAGTGCGCTACATTTTAGCTACAAGCGCTATTTGATGAACAGGCTGCGCGCGAGCTTCGCTCTTTCGGGAAGTCCGCTAGTGCTGCTGCCGCGCAAAAAAGGTGAGAGCGATGAAGAGCGGTAACATCGTGCTCATCGGCTTTATGGGGGTCGGCAAGGGCACGATAGCGCGGGCTCTGGCTACGCAAAGCGGGATGTTCGCGCTTGATTGCGACGATATGATCGAAAGCTACGCCAATAAGAAAATCGGACAAATTTTTAAAGAGCAGGGCGAGCAGAGCTTTAGAAAGATGGAAGAGAGCCTTGCGAAATTTTTAGAAAAGTCCGTCCGCTGCGCCGTGATCTCCACCGGCGGCGGCTTTTACGCCGTGAAAAATTTAAACAAAATCGGCACCGTCGTGTATTTGAAATCAAGCTTTGGAGGGATAATCGAGCGCTTAAAAAACAGCGAGAACGCGGAGAAAAAATTTGCCAAGCGTCCGCTGCTAGCGGATCTGCAAAAGGCCGCAGCGCTGCACGCCCAAAGGGACGGGGCGTATGAAAAAAAGGCCGACATCGTAATTGACGTCGAAAATAAAAGCGTAAAAAAGATCGTAAAAGAAATTTGCTCCGCCTGCGACGGGCTAAATTTAAAGGGAAAAAAGATGTCTAAACAAAAGTGCCCGGGCGGCGGCAAAAATTCCAAGTCGCACGACAAAGAGAGCAAGAGCGATAAGTTTGAAAAGAAAGAGGCGCTAAAGCAAAAGCTGCGCGAGCTACTAGAGGGCTTAGAGCGCGAGCAAATTCCAAAGCGCGTAATCGCGTGGCACTTCGATCTTTACGAGCCTTACGCGCTACAGCTGGCGGGATCGAGCAGTTATGACGCGGATGACGACGACTGGGCGTGCGAGGACGAGGATGAGTTTTATCCGCAGAGCTCGCGCTTGCAGCTTGAATTTTTAAGCGAGCTTTCGTGGCGACAGGTTTTAAAACTGCTCGTGCAGGCTCTGCGCGAGCTGCGAGAGCAGATGCCAGATGCAAAAATTTTTAAGTGCAAGCACGTCGCCGTGGGTTTTGTGGACGGCGATCTGATTTTGATTTAAAGGAGCAATGATGAGAATTTTAACGGGTCTTCAGCCCAGCGGTAAGTTGCATTTGGGCAACTACTTCGCGAGCATCAAGCAGATGGTAGATGCGCAAAACGCGGGCGAGCAGATGTTTATGTTTATCGCAAACTATCATGCGCTCACGTCCGTAAGCGACGGCGCAAAGCTAAAAAACTCTACCTACGAGGCCGCCGCGGCGTTTTTGTCTCTCGGGATAGATCCGAAAAAGACGGTGTTTTGGGTGCAAAGCGACGTGAAAGAGGTGCTGGAGCTTTACTGGATTTTAAGCGGATATGCGCCGATGGGGCTGCTCGAGCGAGCACACGCATACAAAGACAAGATCGCCAAGGGCTTTGAGAGCAAGCATGATCTATTTAGCTACCCCGTGCTGATGGCGGCGGACATCCTGCTATACAGCGCAGAGGTCGTACCCGTGGGCAAAGATCAGATCCAGCACGTCGAGATCGCCCGCGACATCGCGCTTAAATTTAACAACGCCCACGGCGAAATTTTAACTATTCCGCAAGCGCGCGTAAATGATGAAGTGGCGATCGTGCCGGGTACGGACGGCGCGAAGATGAGCAAGAGCTACGGCAATACGATCGATATTTTTGCAGATGCCGCAACGCTAAAGAAGCAAATTTCAAGTATCGTAACGACCTCCGAGCCGCTAGAGGCGCCTAAGCAGTGGCGGGGGTGTAATGTCTATAATATCGCGAAGCTGTTTTTAAGCGAAGCGGAGCAGGCGGAGCTGCGGGCTCGCTACGAGCGCGGAGGCGAGGGGCATGGGCATTTTAAGGCGTATCTGAACGAGCTCGTGCTTGGCTACTTTAAAGACGCGCGAGATAAATTCGAATACTATCAAAGCCACCGCGAAATTTTGGATGAGATGCTAAGACAGGGCGCGCAAAGAGCGGCTGCGACGGCTGCTTCATTGATGCAAAAGGTTCGCGCCGCCGTGGGGATTTATCGCTAAGGAGAGTGAGATGACGGATTATGCTAGAGAAATTTTATCTGACGGCAAGCTGCTTCGGCAGAAGCTGGAAATTTTTTTGCAAACTCCTAGTAAGGTTGAAATTTACGCACGCGCCTGCGAGAAATTTTTTGCCGCGGGCAAGCAGCGCGAGTTAAATTATGTAAGCACGTGGAGTTGGTGGGGATTTTTCGGCACGCTGTTCTTTTTTCTGTACCGCAAGGAGTATAAAATTGCCGCAGCCCTATTTGCCGTTGTGTTAATTTCCTGCTTTATTCCGTTTTTGGATGAATATGATAGAAGTATAGGAATGGCGATTAGCGTCAGTAGCGGAACTATGGCGAAATATTTCGTTTGCTATAGTTTTGTTTCATTGTTAGATAAACAGGACGATGAAGCCCTAAGGCGGGGCGGCGGCGTGAATAGATGGGCGATATGGCTCGCAGTAATATTTTACGCTTTGGTCGCAATCGTGTTTGCGCTGATAATTTCAAACGGCGGCAAAATTCAGTAGTTTTAAAGGGCTTCCGCGCTCAAAATAGCTAAATAAATTTTAAAAAGGGGTAGAGATGAAAGCGATCGTAACGGTGATCGGTAAGGACAAGGTTGGCATTGTAGCGGGCGTTTCGGCCAAGCTAGCGCAGCTTGGGCTGAACATAGACGACATCAGCCAGACGGTTTTGGATGAGTTTTTTACGATGATGGCGGTGGTTTCCAGCGACGAAAAGCAGGACTTCACGGCTCTACGCGAGGAGCTAAACGAGCTTGGCGAAAAGCTAAAAGTAAAGATCAACATCCAAAGCTCGGCGATCTTTGACGCCATGCACAACATCTAAGGCGCGCAAATGGACATCAAAAACGTAACCGAAACGATCGCGATGATCGAGGAGCAAAATTTCGACATCCGCACGATCACGATGGGCATCAGCCTGCTTGACTGCATCGATCCCGATATGGGCAAAGCCGCGGAGAAAATTTACGCCAAGATCACCGATAAGGCGCGCGATCTGGTAAAGGTCGGCAATGAAATTTCAGCAGAGCTCGGCATCCCGATCGTAAATAAGCGCGTCTGCGTAACGCCTATCGCCATCATCGGCGCGGCGACGAACGCTACTGACTACGTGCCGCTTGCTAGAGCGATGGATAAGGCGGCACAAAAGGTCGGTATCGACTTTATCGGCGGCTTTTCGGCGCTAGTGCAAAAGGGCTACGCAAAGGGCGATAAAATTTTAATCGACTCCATCCCCGCCGCGCTCGCCGCGACGCAGAAGGTCTGCTCGTCGGTAAATATCGGCTCGACCAAAACGGGCATAAATATGAGCGCGGTCGCCGATATGGGGCGCGTGATCAAAGAAACCGCGCGGCTTTCCGATCTTGGTGCCGCCAAACTAGTCGTGTTTGCCAACGCCGTCGAGGATAATCCATTTATGGCGGGCGCATTTCACGGCGTGGGCGAAGCCGAAGTCGTCATAAACGTGGGCGTCAGCGGCCCCGGCGTCGTTAAGCGCGCGCTTGAGAAGGTGCGCGGAGCGAGCTTTGACGTGGTCGCCGAGACCGTGAAAAAGACGGCGTTTAAGATCACGCGCATCGGACAGCTCGTCGGTCAAATGGCGTCTGAACGCCTTGGCGTGAAATTTGGCATCGTAGATCTCTCGCTAGCTCCGACTCCTGCCGTGGGCGATTCGGTCGCGCGCGTACTTGAGGAGATGGGACTAGAGCGCGTCGGCACGCACGGCACGACGGCAGCTCTAGCGCTGCTAAACGACGCGGTCAAAAAGGGCGGCGTCATGGCGTGCAACCAAGTAGGCGGGCTTAGCGGCGCGTTTATCCCCGTCTCGGAGGATGAGGGTATGATCGCCGCGGTGCGCGCAGGATCGTTAAGCTTAGAAAAGCTCGAAGCGATGACCGCGATCTGCTCGGTGGGGCTCGATATGATCGCAATACCTGAGGATACGCCCGAGCAGACGATCGCCGCGATCATAGCCGACGAAGCCGCGATCGGCGTGATAAATCAAAAAACGACCGCCGTGCGCATCATCCCAAAAGGCAAAGAGGGCGACACGCTGGAATTTGGCGGGTTACTCGGTAGCGCGCCCGTGATGAGCGTAAATAAAAACTCATCGGCGGACTTCATCGCCCGCGGCGGCCAGATCCCAGCACCCATTCATAGTTTTAAAAACTAAATTTAACCCGCTTAAGGAGGAAAGATGAGAGCGTTTGCGCTATTTGCGGCAGTTTTGCTTTTTAGCGGCTGCTCCATAATCTCGGCATTTTATAGCAAGGAGAAAAAATTCGAGCTGGCGGGTTTGGGGCAAGACGGGGTCTATAGGACTTCGGACGGCAGCGCAGACACGCTAATAAAAATAATGTCCGCCCGCACAAAAGAGGGCGAGCCGTATCGTATAATCCACACGCTGGAAATTCCTAAAAATTCTACCCAAACGGATTTTGATAGCAACGATAAAGAGGTGTTTAAAATAGACTGCTCCAAGAATTATTGCGAGCCTAAATACGACGAGGAGCCGAAAAGAATTGCTATTTCTTGGCCTGCACCGAATGGAGGCGGCGTTTTTGACGGCGTCATATATCTAAAAAATTTACGGCTCGTAAAGGCGTATTAAATTTGCGGATTTAAAAGCGCGCAAAATTCGTAAAATTTAGCGAGTAAAATTCTAAGTCGCCGCGATGGAATTTTTCGGGCTTTAAAATTTGCACTACGGGCGTGGAATTTTGAGTTAGAATTTTGGCGTAAAATTTCGGCGTGAAATTTTACGGTGCGTTGTCTCTACGGCGCGCGATCCCCGCGGCGCGCTAAAATTTTAAAATTTCATCGTAAGACGAGGCGTTAAAATTTCATCGCCGCGCGAGACGGACGGCAGCGGGTTTTTCGAAATTTTAAAGTGGCTTGCATTGAAATTTTAAAATTTAAAAGCAACCTGTTTCGTTATCATTGCTCGTCCGCTTAAGAAGCGAGCGGGATTCTATTTCGGCGGCGGATTTAAACACAGCGCGCAAAAACGGGCACAGCATCGAAATTTTAAAAAACGACGCGAAAATAAAATGCAAAAAAAGGCTTGGGAATTTGGCGAGCTTGAAAAAGTCGCGACGGACGAGGGCTTCATTTGGTACGCGGAGCTGAAGCTAAAAAGCGAAAGCTTCGGTGAGGTGCCGTTTTGTCTTGTGTCTGCGGATACGGCGGATGTGGACGATGAGACGATCTTGCTCGCGCAGCGCATCGCCCGAGAGATCGATCGGTACGTAAAAGACGCCCTCGCCTTCCTGCGAGACGAGCTTAGGCGCGAGTATCGTTT
>NZ_CALKTS010000079.1 GCF_937997595.1 uncultured Campylobacter sp.
CGATCTGCGCGGCTAGATCGAAGGTCGCGCTTGGCGGCAAAAGCCCTAAATTTGCGGCTATGATGCCAAGCACGATCTCCATAGGCGAGAGCGGAATTCTAGCTAAGCTAGCCAAAAAGGGCGAAGCAAAGATCAAAAACGATAGCGCGATTAGGACGTAAATTTCATTCATAAGCTTTGGCCTCGCATCCTTTTAGATTTTCTCCGCACTGTTTTAGAATTTTTTCGCATCTTTCTAGCATTTTCTCTGGCTGCCCAGGGGCTTTTCGTATCATTTTAAGACCTCCTTTCGGGCGCTTTATAGTTCTTTGCGCTGCGAACAGAGACGAAATATGCGCAATTTTCGCTCTTGTACCACAACACAGGCAAACCGAAAAGCCGCTTTTTGCGCCCGCAAATCTCGCCCGGATTTAACACGAGCGTGCCGTAAATTTAAATTTTGCGTCGCTAAAGTGCTTTGATTCACTGCCATGTGGCAATAACCCACCGCCGCACATTGCCGATACGCCACCGTAGCGTTTTTATCTATCGATACATCGCGCCAATCCGTCACTGCGGCGTTTCGATTTTTCATCGCGCTGTTTTGGTGCGCCGGTGTGCTGTGGCAATCTGCCGTTACGCTGCGATCATTTGCCGATGTGCCGTTTTTTGATATACCCCGTTTATCAGCAAGCCCTTTCGATTCGTCGCTGCTGTATCGTCGGTAATCCATCGATGTGACGTAGCGATCCGCTACCGTAGCGAAAAAACTGGTGCGGTCGTAAATTTTAACGTATCTGAGTGGCGTTTCGCAGCCCTCTCTCGCGGAGTTTGGCGGTAGGACGAAATTTTGCGATGAGGCGGAGTTTTGCGAGGAGGTAAAATTCTGAGGCAGCACGGAATTTTGAAGTGAAGCGGATTTTGCGCTCGGCGCCGTGAGAATCGTACTTTTATATGTCGCCGCAAAGTTTAAATCCTGCGTGGCTTGAGCTGCGGAATTAGAATTTTGAATGGAATTCCCGCTGAGATTTTGGATAGAATTCTTACTGCTGCGTAGCGTAGATTTTAGATTGGGTGCGGCGAAGCTCGGAGAGAAATTTTTGCTCGAGATAAGAGCGCCTGGAATTTGATTAAGGATTGCGGGCGCAGAATTTTCGCTTTGGCTTCGGTCGGAATTTTTGCCGCAATAAAGGGTAAAATTTTGTGCGTCGTAGCTCGAGCTTATCGTAATAAAGCCTCGATACGCCGCCGTCAGGTAATTTTTATCTACGATGGGATTTACAGCCCCTATTTTTGTGACGGGGCTTTGATATGCCACGCCGCTTGCGACCCGTATCGGCGTAGAATTTCTCGTAGCGCCCGAGTACGGGTTTATGTCTAAATCTGCGGCGGAGAAATTTGATTTAGAATTTCGGACGGAATTTTTGCCTTCGTCGTTTGCGTCCAAGCCTGAACTTACAGTCAAATTTAAGCTCACGCTCGGTGCGGTTAAATTTGCCGAGCAAGCCGCCGTTTTAGAATTTGCGATTAAAATTTCCCCGCGATCCGCTCCGTAGCCTGAGCCTAAATTCGTGCCGCGACTTACTTCGTCGCTAAAGCTAGAATTTTTGACTAGGTCCGCGCCGTAATCCCTGCGAAAATTTGCCGCGCGATCCGCGTCCGTACCCACACCCAAATCCGCGTCTAAATTTAATCCGTCTGCTTCGTTTTGCGTCGCGGGTTCTTCGTCAAAGAGATAAAACGGATGGTGCATGATTTTTAGTCGCAGCCCGGCAAACTCCGTGCAGAAGGGCTCACTCCGTAGGTTGA
>NZ_CALKTS010000080.1 GCF_937997595.1 uncultured Campylobacter sp.
ATATACTCAGAAGATGTGATTGTAATAGGCTGCAAATATACGTGCCGTATTTGATTTTTGCGGTTACGCTCTCTTGGATAATTATAAATTTTAAGTTGCGCGCCGCTACCGGATACAAGTTTTTTGCCGTATACGCCGCACTGCTAATCGTTGATGTCGCCGCAGACATCATCTACGGCATGCTGCAAGTACTCGCGCCGCCCCTCATCACCCCAAGCGTCGTAAAATACATGGCGCTAGCGAATTTGTTATTCGAGCCCTTGGCGCCTGCGGTGCTGCTCCTTGCCTGGCCTAGTATGAAAAGCTCCGCGAGCTCGCAGGATCTGTGGCATTAGGCGCGCAGGGCGACGATTTTACGCGAGAGGTTTAAATTTGAATCGCCGCATTGCGATTGTTTTTCGATCGCCTAAGCGGTACAATTTCGCACATTTTAAAATTTACGGTGCGACGAAATAAGCGCGGAATTTCATCTTGCAAAGGCGGAGTTTGGAATTTTAAATCCTCGTTGCGCGCCGCTCAGCCCGAGCGTATCGGCGACGGCGTTTGCAAACGCGGCGTAGCAGGGACCTAGCAAGCGTCTGCGCCAAAGACGCTCGCTTTTTTTTGACGCCGTTTTGTAAATTGTAGCGAAAAATGCGCCGCGAAAGGTTTGCAAACTTTGCTACGACGCGACTATTGAGATTTACATCGCGACGTTACGATGCCTTGAGTTTAAAATATCTTCATCGCGCATAATGAAAGCGGGCGTTTCAAATTCAATGCATACGCCTTTTGCAGGCATATCGGCTCGTATCCAAACGAAATTTTATCCGTCGTTTGCGCTCCCGAGACGATGCGCTCGGCAAGCCCAATCTTTTTCAATAGTATGCAGCTAAAAAATTTGATTTTATACCTAAATTTAAAAGCTTCGATTTCAATTTCAATCCCGCCCTTTGATTGCACCGACGCAGGCTAAAGCATACTTTAGCCGCTTAAAATTTATAAACGAAGCGCAATCCCGCGTTGATCCCTTCTTTCTTGCCGCTTAAACCCTCTAGTTTCAAGGAAGTATCCAGCTTGCCGCTCGAATACTTCGCGCCGATCTCGCCGATAGCGGTATTGCCCTTGACGCTCGCGGCATCAATATCCATAGCGTAGGTACTATTATAGCCGCCGATCTTGCCTTTAAATTCTCGCTCGAAAGCGGCTCCCGCGAAAAGCTCCACGTTATCGCTTACGTCGAAATTAAATCGAGCGCCTGCCCTGCTTCTTACAGAATCGATACCCTCCAGCTTGATGCCCTCGCCCAAGACCTCCGTTTTCTTAGAATCGATATGCGTATAAAAGCCCTTGACATAAACGTCCGCATTGAGATTAGCGCTCAGTTCGAAAATCTTGCCGAGGGCTAAATTTGCCCCGTAGTAGGTTCTCGTTACGTCGTATTCGGCCCTTCCCGAGGCCAGAGAAGCCTCGTAGTCCGATTTGATACGACCGATTTTGACTCCCGATTTGGCATAGAAATTTTCCGCCAAGTCGAATTCGCTCACAATGCCCGCCCCCGCGTATTTGAGATCGCCGCTGCCTTTGACGGCGAAATCATTGAAGCTCTCATATTTACCGCCGCCCGTTTCTACGTATCCTCCCAGGCTCGCGCCGTCCCCAATACGGCCCATCGCTCCTGCGAGCACGGAGATACCTTTGTTTTCTACATAAGAGCCGGAATTGTAGCGCATATTAAAACCTCCCACATACGCAAACGTTCCGTCTGCGGTATCCGTTATTCCCGAAAGGATATCGTCGCTTTGATTTATCGCGCCCAGCACCGCGGCGCCGGTTTCCAGCGTATTTTTATTTTGCGCCATTAGCTTCGCTCCGATTCGATCGGAATTCGGCAGAGGCTGCGGATCGGGATTTATCGTGATTTTGGTTACGTCGGCGATCAGGTCTTTATTGTCGTTAGCGCTACGCAAGGCGAATGTATAGGCAGTCGAAAGCCCGCTTTGAACTAACTGTTCGGAGCGGTTAGCCATATCGCCGAATTTTATCCCGCTTGCGGTTTTTATGAGATTTACGCGATCGCCCGATTTGAGCTTATCCGCTCCGTTTGCTATACCCACGCCGATAGTCGCTTTGCTTATATCGGTTAGCTCGCCGCTTACTAAATTTAAAATCGTCTCGTCATTTGCGGTATCCGCGGCTAGATAGAAATTGAGTTTTTCAAAGCCCGCGATCGATTTAAACGTATCGTTTTTGCCGTAGACGTTGAAAGTGTTGCCGCTTAATTTTTGGTTTTCCCGACCGAATGCGACACAGAGATCCAATCGGCTCCAATCTTTATCGCGGACATATACGTTAAGCACGTTATCTCTCGCTTCCGCACCGTCGTGCGCCCACATTATATTTGCAACGTCTATCCTACCGCGAAGATCGTCCGCATCTTTGAGATTTACGACGTTGTTCGTAAGCTTACTATTTCCCCATGCAAATGCGGCCCGCATAGCGCTCAACGAATCGCCGATCGTGCCGCCGTTGATATTTAAAACGTTACCATCGGCGGTGCCGCTATTGCCGAGATACGCAGCGGTAAAGGTAGTCGTTAAACGTTCGCCTTTGGTACCGTTGATATTAAGCGTATTTTCATTCGCCGCACCCCCATTGATATCTACAACCGAAAGACCGTGATAAATCATAGTGCCGTTTAAATTTAAGACATTTTTCGTAGCCGTAGCTCTACCGTTTGATTCAACGAGATGCGTTTTCCTGAGCTCACCGCCGTTTAGATTCAGTGTATTTTCGCTAAATACGGTACCGTCCTGCTGCGAGGAAGCTACGTTTATACTATTGAGCGTACCGCCGTTCATCGTCAAAGCATTGCCCTTAAGCGTCTGATCGGCTGCCGTGGCGCTATTTACGATGATATTATTCAACGGGGAATTATCGCTCGGTTGGCTATCGAGCGTAATTATCTGCGCGACGGTCGGATTTTTTACCGTTAGGGTTCCGTCGTCGACGTCTTTTTCATAGACGTCGTAATTATTTAAATCCATGGTTTTATCGATCGTAAGCGGATTCGCAACGGGTATGGCGTAAAGTTGGCCGGCGAGCGCCAAAGATAAACTCGCGCCGATAGTTTTACTGTGCATTTTGAACTCCTCCATAAATGCGAGATGAAATAGCGGCAAGCGAACTCAATTTAGCGACGCTTTTGCACGCTAAAATTTGAAATGTATTATACTCCTATCAATATTAAAGAATTATTAACTATTAAATTTTTAAAGTAGCATTAAAAAATATTCGTTTTGCGGCGTAAATTTAAAGCACAAACGCAATAAATTTCGCTCAATTTACATTGTGAAATCGCAAAAATCGCCCATCCTCAAGAAACGAATTTAGCATCACGCCGGCGCATAAATTTGCAGCGCAACGGTAACGCCGAATTGATGCTGCGGGCTCGTAGCAAATGCCCCGCGATATTGGTAAATTTCCGAGCGCGATTGCGTTAGACGGTCGCTTCGCGCCGAAAATACGAGCGTTAAATTTGACGCTCGCGGCAAAATCAAGTGCAGCTTCGAGCCGGCCCGATCGTAGACGGCATCGGAAGCAATACGGCGCGTAAAGCCTTAAATTTCGGCGCGGAGCCGTTTACCGCCCGTATCCTACCCTACCTTTTAAATTTTCGTCGTAATCCACCCCGTTCGTCATTCGCCTGCGCGAAGCGTCAAATTCATCGCGCAGCGGGCTTTTGCGCACGTTAAACTGCAGCGGCTCTATGCCTAAAATATCGGCGAGCACGTGAGCCAGATCGTCGCTCATAAAAGGCTCGTCCTTCGCCGCGCCTATGCGCCGCCAAAGCTCCGCATGATCGGCAATAAGGCTTTTTGAAGCGATGAAAAGCAGCGGAATTTCGTAGGTGAATCGGGTATTGATGTTGTGCCCGATGAGGCCGTTTTGCTCATAGATATTCTCTCCGTGATCGCTAAGATAGACGATGAGGCTGTCCTCATCCGATGAATTTCATTCACCACGTAGTCGTTATACAGCACGCTGTTATCGCAGCACGCGAGGGCGACCTTTTGCTTTTGCGTAAACGGTAAGGCGATATCGTCGCTTTTAAATTTATCAAATTCCTCGGGATAGCGTTTTTTATAGTCCATATGATTTCCCATGAGATGCACGACGTAGAAATTTCGCTCGCGCTGCGATTTTTTCGCCTCTTTGATGATCGGCAGCAGCGCGCCGTCGTGCGCGACTCGCATGCTATCGAGCTGATCGCTTGTGGAAAGAAAGATGCTTTTTTTCGGCGCGATCGGCGGCACTTTTTGCGCTAAGGGCAAATTTGCCGAAGGCTTCTTGATTGCTGATCCACATCGTGCGAAAGCCGCTCAGCGCGAACATATCGATAATGCTAAGGCTCTCAAACCACGGCCTTTCGCGCTCGCTTTCGTAGTCGCTGAAATTAAGTATCCGCATCAGCGCGGGATTGGTCGCGCCGTAGCACGAAACAGTATCGCTAAATTTAATAAGCAGCCCCCCCGCCGCTGCAGATCATTTAGCAAAGGCGTCGTATCTTTGCCGTATCCGTAAAGCGACATATGGCCGCGCTGCAGGCTCTCGCCGATAATCAGCACGACGTTTTTAATCTGCGTTGCGTTAAAATCAAGCGCGGAATTCGCCCGCTTCGCCTCGTCGTAGCCACGCTCGATGCTTTGCAGATCGGTAAGGAAATTTGCATCGCCGAGATAATCTTTTACGACGAACGCGAACTCAAGCGAAGCGTATGTGCCGAGCGTCGCGCGATAACGCTCGCCGCCGCTTGCGATTTTGGTCGCCGTAAAAATGCAAAAAATGACCACACAAATCGGATAGATCACGCTAAATGCGGCTCGCAGCCTCGCGCTGCACGAGCTTTTTTTAAACTTCAGCGCGACAAACGTCGCGGTCGCGAATGCGAGCAAAGAGCAGATCACGCCCGCGCTGAGAAATTGCGCGGCGAATTCCTTACTTTCGTTCGCGTCGGTGTGGATTATCGCATCGAGCGCGACGACGTTAAAAGCGGAGTCGAAAAAAAACGACCAAAAAGAGCGAGATAGCCGCACAAAGCGTATTGATCGCTAGCACAAACAGAGCGACAAGCCCGAAAAATCTTCTAAAAACGACGAAGCAGAGATGAAAGATGAGCAAATTTATGATCAAAATGCAGCAAAAATCCTCAAAGATCCGCGAAAATATGCGATCTTCCACGCCGTAAAAGTAATACGCCCGCGCCGCGCAAACGATCAAATTAAGCGCGACGACGAGCCAAAATACACCCACCGCGCCGCATAGGCCGAAATAAAATTTCGGCGCGGGCGCAAGCAGAGCCCTCTCTTTATCAAGTAGTAGTTGAACCATTTTTGCTCTTTATTTTTAAATTTACATCTGCCGCATCGCCGGAACCGCTGCGGCGCAGTCTCGCATCCACAAATTGTGCCGCGCTTCAAGTCGGCTCACGCCAACGCAATGAAAACAGGCGGTAAATTTTACGCTTACAAATTGTGCCGCGCCGAAATCTCTACCGCGAAATTGAGCGCGTCTGTTTTTGCGCCGCGATCGGCGAATTTTTGCGCGACACGATGCCGCAAGGCAAATTTTACCTGCCGAAATTTGAATGCGGCGAAATTGATGCGACATTTTCTGTTGCGAAATTTGCCGCACGGCGCGCTTCCTAAACGGCAAAATTCCGTGCCGTGCCGCGTATCAAAAATACGACGCGATTGAGCGCATAAATTTAAATCCGCAAGACGCCGCACCAAAAACAACTGCCGCGCGCAAATCCCACGCACAGACGCACGCTCGCGCAGAATTTACGCGCAAAATGCAAGCCCGCTTTTTGCATCAAATTTATGCAGCGGGTATTTGCGCGAAATTTCGCAGCAGCCCAGAGCGTGCAAATTTCACGCCGAGCAAACGTGCATGTACGAGGCGCTAACGTATCGAAATTTCGCAGCGAATGCGTGAAATTTCTCGGCGCGAGCGCATCACCAAATTTCATCACCAAATTTTCGCCGGCCGAATTACCTTACTCGTAGCCGAAAATTTTAATCCCGGTGTCGCTCTGCTCGTAGCGCAGCGCGGGGATTTTTTGCAGTAGATTTTTTAGCTTTTCCAGATCGTTTTTCCTCCCGCCGTCGAAGGCTCGCGGCACCCACACCCACGCGATCTCATCGTATGCAAATGAGCCTACAGAAAAGCTTGCTCGCTTTGAGCCCGCCTCCCATTTGGAGGAGTTTTTGATAGCATAGAAGTTTGGATAGAGGATTTTTTTGATGATGAAGCATTTGCAAAATTTAAAATCCGCGAAAAACTCCGCCCACGTCGCATCCTCGGTAAAATAGCCCTTCGCGCGCAGGCGTTTTTTCTCTTTGCGCAGCCTAATCGGCTCATAAAATCGCTGCCAAGCTCTCGCGCAGGCATCCATAAACGCGAGCATGCGGGCGAAGTAAATTTTAAAAAGCGCCTTAAAAAGCTCCATCTACTTCTCGATCTGCGATTTTAACGACTTATCGATTGCGATCTCGCTGGAGTTTATGTCAATCGTCTGAAGCGCCTTGTCCTGGAAGATAAATCCGACCTCCTTCGCGCCGAAGCTCTTGGCGATTGCTTCCAACGTGTCGGTCGCGGATTTGTGGATCTTGCCGCCAAGATCGTTGATAATTTTTAACGAGAGCTGCTTGACCTCGTCCTTAGCATCGTCGATGAGATGGTTTTTATCGCTTTCATCAAAGCTCGCGCCGAACAGCCCGTTTAGCGAATCGGGCAGCAGAAACGGCAGCAGTTTGGCGTTTTTCTCGTCATAAATTTTCATATCTTTGATCGAATATTTGTATTTGCACGGCGGCATCTTGATCTCGTAGCGATCCTCGCCCTGCGGCAATATCGCAAACTCAGGACTTAGCAGGTCGTAAACGAATTCGATCTCAAACTCGAAGATGATGGCGATCTGCTTTTTCGTCATCAGCGGCGAGACGAGCGAGCCCAGCAGCCCGCTGCCTACGTTTTGCTTGCGCGTGACAATCTCTTTGGAGTAAATTTTAAAAACGCTCAGCTCGCCGATGCTTTTAAGCCGCGTGATGTCGGTGGCGATCTGCGGCTTGTCAGCCTGCTCGCCGCTTTTGCGCATCTTAAAAAACATAAAAACCAAGATGCAAAATATCACTAAATTTAGAAGAAAAGCAAAATTTTCCAAATTTCATCCTTTAAAATTTTATCGGTATTTTAGCAAAATACAGCGCCGATTTGTAGTGTAATTGAAATTTTACGATTTTTGCGGCAAGAAATTTTAAAAATCAAAGCGTGCGGCGCAATTATAAAATTTAACGCGAGCCGCAAGGCTCGCACCGCTAGCGTCGTCGGGGTTAGGTGGGGTTTGTGGGCGAGTAGAGCAATGCGGCGCTGCGGGGCAGCGCCACCCTCTGCGAGAGGTGTGACCTCGCAATTGGGGCCTCCTTCCCGCCCCGAGAGAAATACACAAAGAGCTAAAAATACTAAAATTTAACATAGTGAAATCTTTATAAATTCGAGCCCGTGTATGCGTTACACATAATCCGTAAGGGGGCGGCGCTCGGAGTTGCGAGGCGCGCCCGCCCCCTTACGAACCCCCACCCGCGCGACGCTAGAAGGGCGAGCTACGCTCGCGCTATTTAAACTGCGGCTTGCGCTGCATATTTAGAATTTTAAATTCTACGTAAAATTTAAAACCGCGAGCCGCAAAGTGTTTCGGCGCAGCGGGTATAAGCGGATGTAAATTTAAAATTTAACCGCGGTGAGCCGAAGCTATAACGAGCCGTAGCGAGCCGCAACCTGTACGCAAACGAGTGTAAATTTAGCCGCGTCGCGCGCAGCATTGGTGCAAACACAGAGTAAATTTTACAATCTCGGATAAATTCAAAAGCAGATTTTGCAAGCGTAGGCAAATTTCACAAGCCCGAGCAAAATTTTACAAAATCTCCCTGAAATCATACCCTGCGTTTTTGAGCGCCCAGGCGATGTCCTCTTGATGAGCCTTGCCCTTGGTCTCAAGCGTGATCGTAATCTGCGCATCGCCGTACTCGATATTAGTAGAGAAGCGGTCGTAGTCGATCTTGACGATGTTTGCGTTGGCGCGGCGCAAAATTTCGGTAAGTCCCGTAAGCGCGCCCGGCTTATCGACGAGCGTGACGTTGATCGTCATCTTGCGGTGCGATTTTATGAGGCCTTTTTCGATGATGATGTTTAGCATCTGCACGTCGATGTTGCCGCCGCTTAGGATGATGCCGATCTTTGCGCCGGCGGGGAATTGGAATTTCGCGTTCATCAGCGCTGCTACGCCCGCCGCGCCCGCGCCCTCGACGATGATTTTTTGCTGCTCGAGCAGATAGAGTATCGCGCTTGCTATCTCCTCGTCATCGACCTGCACGAACTCATCGACGCACTCGATGATCGTAGAGAGCGTGATCTCGCTCGTATCTCGCACTGCGATACCGTCGGCGATGGTGCGGACCGATTCGGAATTTAGCGGCTTTTTCGCGACGAAGCTATCGTGCATCGCGGGCGCGCCCTTGGCGGCTACGGCGATGATTTTAATGTCGGGGTTGATCTGCTTGGCGCAGCTGCAAACCCCCGTCGCAAGCCCGCCGCCGCCAACCGGAACGACGATGTATTCAAGATCTGCGACCTCTTCGATCATCTCAAGCGCGATCGTGCCCTGGCCCGCCTGGACGAACTCGTCGTTGAAGGGATGGACAAACGTCAGATTGTGCTCCTTCGCATATTCCAGCGCAAACGCGTACGCCTCGTCGAAATTATCGCCCTTTAGGATGATCTCTGCGCCCAGAGCCTTCGTGCCGCTTACCTTAAGTAGCGGCGTGGCTTCAGGCATTACGATCACGGCATGCACGCCGAATTTTTGCGCGCTCATCGCTACGCCTTGGGCGTGGTTGCCCGCACTTGCGGCTATTACTCCATGCGCCCGCTCCTCGTCCGTTAGGTGCGCGATTTTATTGTAAGCGCCACGAATCTTATACGCGCCGGTGCGCTGCAAATTCTCGCTTTTGAGATACACTTCCGCGCCGTAAAGCTTGCTGAGCTTCGGCGCCAGAGCAAAGGGCGTTTTATAGACGAAATCGTTTATCGTGCGCTTTGCTTGGATGATTTTATTTAGATCAACCATCTACTTCCTTTCGTAATTTTAAATTTTGTTATTATACATATTTTAGGCGAAATTTTATCTCGCGCGCAGCCTAAATCCGCGACTTCGGTTTTAAGCTCACCTAGCTCCTGCGCTTTAGCAGCACGCCGCATTCGATATGCGCCGTATGCGCGAACTGATCGAAGATCGCAAACCTGCGCACCTCATGCGTAACGCAAAGCGAGCGTAAATTTTCAAAAAGCGTCTGCGGATTACAGGAGATGTAGATCAAATTTTGAAAATTTTTTATGAAATCAATCACGCTAGGCTCCAGCCCCGCGCGCGGCGGATCGATCAAGACGTGCGAAAAATCGTAGCTGAAAATATCGATCCCCTTCAGCCGCTCAAACTCGCGCTTGCGCGCAAACGCACTCATCAGCTCATCCGCGCTAAGGCGGATGAATTGCGCGTTGCAAACGCCGTTGAGCTCGCAGTTTATGCGGGCATTCGCGATCGAGCTTTTTGAAATTTCGCTCGCCAGCACGCGGTTAAATTTAGCCGCAAGCGGGATAGTGAAGTTGCCGTGCCCGCAGTACAGCTCCAGCAGATCGCGCGCGGCGGAGCTTTCTGGGCGCACGGCATGTTTTTCGCAGCTCGAATTTTGCGCGGCGGGCTTCTCGCAGCCGTAATTTTGCACAGCGGAATTTTGCGAGGCAAAATTTTTTTCAGTAAAATTCCTAGCGGCGAAATTCTGCGCGGCGCACATCTCGCCCGCGCCGTCTTTGCCGAAGTCCACGCAGCTTCTAGCCCAGGCGATCATCTTTTCGTTCACGCCGCGGTTGGGTTGGATGAAGGCGTTTTCGCCGAAGCGAAATTTATAAACTCGCCCGTCCACGCAAAGCTCGTCCGTGAGGCTTAGCTCGCCGCTTAGAAGCTTCTGTCCGCGTGCGCGAGCCATGACCCTGATGCCAAGCTTGTCCGCCAGCTCGCAAATCGCCTCCTGCTCGCGCTCGCCCAGGCGCTTGTGATAAAGCAGCGTCGCCAAAATCCCGCTAGCGCACGAGATAAACTCGACGCCGAAGAGCTTCTCTTTTAAAGCTTCGCTCCACCTAAGTGTCTCTAGCAGTCGCGGCATTAAATTTGCGATAGGAAGCGCTACCTTGGGGCATTCGTTAATTAAAATTTTCTTGCTACGTGCACCGCCCATCGTGTATGCAAGATCAAATGCGCTATGCCAAATATCGTGCCAGATGCCAAATTCCGCCCTGATGCGGTAATTTTGCGGCTGTGAGGCAAAAAACTCAAACTCACCATCAAAAAATTCTCTAAATTTATCGCCAATCAGCTGCTTTTTGTATAAAATTTGATCCTCATAAGACCCGCCGAGCGTGCAACTGCCGCAGCTGCCGAAGCTTTCGCAATTCATATATCCACTCTTTTACCCACCGTGCGCAGTAAAAGAATGATAGCCGCGATACCCAAGATCAGACATCCCCACACGCTAAGTCCAAAGCCCGCAGGCAGGTAGCCACAAATGATACTGATGCCGCAAACGACCAGCGCATAGGTCATCTGCGTGCTTACGTGCTCGATATGATCGCAGCCTGCGCCCATCGAAGAGAGGATCGTCGTATCCGAAATCGGCGAGCAGTGATCGCCAAAGATTGCTCCGGTGAGCACCGCGCTGATATTTACGCACATAAAAACATGAAATTCCTCGCCGCTAAATCCGTATTTTTGCCCCACGGCGTGCGCTAACGGCACGGCCAGAGGGGTTACGATACCCATGGTGCCAAAGCTCGTGCCGGTGGAAAATGAGATAAACGAGCTAAGCACGAAGATCACTATTGCAAGAGCAAAGTGCGGCGTAGCGTCGCTTAGAAGCTCGACTAGGTAGCGCGAAGTGCCTAGCTCCTTGATAACCGAGCTAAGCGACCACGCAAAAAGCAGGATTATGACGGTATTTAGCATGCTTTTCCAGCCGCCGACCCAGACCTCGATCGCCTCTTTTACGCCGTAAATTTTTTGCGCGATTCCCAAAACGACGGCGATGATCGACGAAAATAGCGCGGATTGAAACAGCACGACCGAGGCATCCGCCGCGCTAAATGCGGTGCGGATCGAAGTGAAGCTAAGAGGGGCTGCTTTGACCGCCTCCAAAGCCTCGCCCTCCAGCGAGCTGTAGCCGTTGAGATAAAATCCGATGACGGAAAGGACGATCATCGCGCCTAGCGGGATTAGCGCGTTTATCTTGCGAAGCACGACGCCCTCTTTGGGTACGAAAATTTGATCCTCTAAATTTTTAATCTTAAAATCCGCAGCTCCGCTCTTGCCGCCGCGAGATGCGATCTCTGCGCGATACATCGAGCCAAACTCCCTGCTCATCACAGCGGTGGCGACTACGAAAAAGATCATGAAAATATTATAAAATCTATACGGGATCGTCTCAACGAAGACGGTGAAGGCGTTTATGTTTTCTATGCCGATCTGCGAGTAGGCCTCTTTGATCGCCGAAATTTCAACTCCGACCCAGGTGGAGATCACCGCGATACCGGTGATCGGCGCGGCGGTCGCGTCGATTATAAAGGCGAACTTTGCGCGCGAAATTTTAAATTTATCCATAAGCGGCCGCATTATCGGACCCACGATCAGCGCGTTTGCGTAATCGTCGAAAAATATCACGATACCCATCAGCCAGGTATAAATTTGACCCAAAACTGGAGTATCCGCGTGCTTGCTAAGCCAGAGCGCAAGCGCCTTCGTGCCACCGCTTTTGGTAACCAGAGCGATGAGCCCGCCGATACACATAACCTGAAGCAAAATACCCGCATTCCACGTATCCGCCATCGATTTTACCATGCGCGAGCACAGGTTCGTAAAAGCGAAAAGCGCCGAAGCCGCGATATTTTGATCGACCATACCGATGAGAAAGGTCCCGCTTAGCACGCCCAAAAACAGCGACAAAATCACGTCCTTGGTGATGAAAGCAAGCACGATCGCCGCAACCGGCGGGATCAGCGTCAGCACTCCGTAAAGCTCGCTGTTTCGCACGGCGGGCTCCACGTCCGCAAGCGCCAGCGCGGGCAAAAAAATCGCCGTAAAGATAAGCAAATTTTTCAACATTTTAATCCTTGATGATTGATAAAATTTTAAAATTTAACCTCCGATCGGGGGCTAAATTTTAAAATTATGCGCACTTTGCAGCAATTATTCGTATTCGCGTGCTTTCTTTTACGGCGATTATTGAGCGCCTTAATCGCGCAGCAAGCTCTACAATTTTGCTGCGTTTACAATTTCGAGCATGCATTTTTAAGCAATTTATCGCGCAGAAAAATCTCTCCGGTGCAAAATACCGCGCGCGGCGTAATCAAAAAGCGTTTTATAAATGCATTTAAATTCTACTTAACATAGCAAAAGCCCCCAAGTCAAGGTAAAATTCCGCAACACTGCGACACTTGCTTTGCCGCAAGAGCGATAAATTTCGTGCGCAAAATTTGACGAAATCCCGCTCTTGATCGCAAACCAAAATCCCTCGGCAAAAATTTTATCGCGCATAAACGCACAAATATCGCCATTTTTAAAGCTCGTCTGCGCGTTTATAAAATTTCAGAGCATGCAACCTGCGCAAGCAAAGCGATAAAATTTTAAAGCGTTAAATTCTACCAACTCGCACTCGAAAAATCCGCTAAATTTATAGAATTTACAAAGCGGCAAAACTCCAAATTTAAAGCTCATAAAGCTTTTGCAAACCTAAAACGCTGCAAGCCTAAAACGAAGAAGCGGCGAGCAACCCTTTAAATCAAGCCTGCTTGCTAATTCTCACGCTCAGGTGCATCTTGCGGATCGCTCGTAAAATCATCGCTTGCTTGTGTAGGACTTAATCCAAGCGAGCGCAAATAGCTCTGCGTAGCTACTTCGCCACCCGCAAGCGCGTAGTCTAGCGCATTTAGCCCCGACTCATCAACTGCTTTTTCGTTTGCGCCCGATTTTACGAGCAATTCAACGATCTGCTTGGTACTTTTTTGCGCCGCAAACATCAGCAGTGTCTTACCCGCGCTCGAACGCTCACAGCCGTCGCTACGCTCGCCTAACGATGCTAGAGCCTGGGCCTCGGCGCTGCCGATCTGGCGGACATTTACGCTAGCGTGCGAGTAGATTAGCAACTTTACCAGCTCATAATTTTTTGCCGCGGCGGCGAAAAATATCGGAGTTTGCCCAAGTGAGTTTTTATAGCCAACCAAAGCGCCTTTAGAGATCATAAATTTAGCGCTTTGAACGTTATTCATCGCGTAAAATAGAGAGTTTTCCTCACCCGCATTCACCTGCGCACCTCGCTCGATCAAAACACCGCTAAAGCGCTCGTCATATCCTAGCAAAAGTGCCAAATCCAGGGCATTATCAAGCTCGTAAATTGCAAAATCCTTGCTAAAAAGTAGCGTACGAAACTCATCTGCACCTACTCCGCCTTTTAGCGCCAACTCAAGCTCACCGTAATCTCCCGCCTTGCGATCCTTTGCGGCGTATGCGATAAATTCCGCTATCACGGCGCTTGCCAGCTCATCGGCGTCGTTTTTATTAAATTTGGCGGCGAAATAATCTTTTAGCGCCTCCCTGACTGCTGAGATCTCGCCCATAAAATTGCCATAAGCGATGAAATTTCCAATCTTGCGCTCGGAGTAAAATTCTAAGGCTTCAAGCGATTTTTCGCTAATTTGCGCGTAGTTTTTCTCTTTAGCATAGCTCAAAAAGCCCTCGCCATCCATCCCCGCAAATGCCAAGGTTCGCTCAAGCCTTTTTTCGTTCAGCAAGGCTTCGTTACCGACACAATCGATATTTTCGTCCCTGATCTCAGAAGCCGCGCTTTTTAAATTTTGCAAAAATTCTGCGCCAGCTAGCGAGCCTTTACAGCCAAAATCGCTTTGCAGCAACTCTTCGTCCGCAGGCTCTTTGCTAAAAAAGCCGCGCGGATCGCTTAGTATCTGCTCGCAAGAAGCGCCAAAAAGCGTGCCGCAAAAAACAAACGAACCCATTAGAATTTTTCGCATCGCTACCTCGAATTGCATTTGAAGCGTTATTTTACCTTTAAATTTATTTATTAAAACTTAGTGCGGACGGTAGAATTCTACGGAATTCCTTTCAACCTTATAAAATTTTGCGGAATTTTTAAAATTTTACGGCGCGGCGGCGAGCTGTACTGAACGGTCTGGTAGCGGCGTAGCGATGGACGGCGCCGGATACGACGCGGCGGCGAGCGGTGCTAGGCGATAGTCGGACGGCGGCACCGTATGACGGCGCGGCGATCTGCGACGTTAAAATTTTAAAATTTATACGTGGGGCTAGATGCAAAATAAAATTTCACAAACGGCGCAAATCTCGCAAAATTGCACGCGCAATTACCGCAAAATAAAATTATAAGCGCTCAAATTTCATAGAATTTTACGCGTTCACGAGTGATTAACCGCGGGAGTAAAATTTTGCACGCTCTGTGCAGAGAAAAAGAGATCTTTCAAAACGAAAGAAATTCGCAGCGAGTAGAGTTAAATTTCGCCCGTAAAAATTCCGCCGAATAAAGCCGTCCGCCGAAGTTAACTCAGGCAAGCTTGCTAACGCGGAATCCGGCGGCGGAATTCACGAAATTTTACGCCAGATTAATCGCAAGATAAAATTTTGCAAGCAGCGCTAATCCCGCGGAATTCCGCGCGCGATTAGCCGCAAGATAAAATTTTGCGCGGAGTAGAATTAAAATTTTGCCGCGCAAAATTCCGCGGCTAGCGCAAATTTCGTCGCGTTAAAATTTAGCGAATTTCAATCTGATGGAATTTAGCACGACCGTTACGGAGCTAAAGCACATCGCCGCGGCGCCGTACATCGGCTTTAGAAGCACGCCGAGCGCTGGATATAGCGCGCCTGCCGCGATCGGGATACATACGGCGTTGTAAAATAGCGCCCAGAAGAGGTTTTGCTTGATCGTCCGCATGGCAGCTTCCGATAGGCGGAAGAGATATAGTACGCTTGCAAGGTCGTTTTTTATAAAGATCACGTCGCCCGCGCCCTTGGCTACATCGCTGCCGCCGTTCATCGCGATGCCGATACTGGCGGCTTTTAAGCTCGGTGCGTCATTGACGCCGTCGCCCACGAAAAGCACCCGTTTGCCCTCATCCGTCAGGGATTTGATGAACTCATATTTGCCGCTTGGAAGCACTCCGCTTCTTACCTCGTCGATGCCGAGGTTGCGAGCGACGAAATTTGCCGTTTTGGCGTTATCGCCCGTTAGCATGACGGTTTTTACGCCGCTTTTTTGCAGCGTCTGCACGACGTCCCGCGCTTCGGCTCTGATCTCGTCGCTAAATGCGATGAAGCCCGCGTACGAGCCGCCTATCGCGCAGTAAACGACGCCGAAACCCTTGTCTAAAAGCTCCTCTGCTTCTATTTCGACGCCCGCATCTACGCCGCGCTCGCGCAGAAAGCCCGCGCTGCCGCAAAGGATTTCGCCGGTGGGATTTTTAGCGACGATCCCCTTGCCCGCGATACTTTCAAACTCGCCGTTAAGCTTAGAAATTTCGCCGAATTTCAGCTCGGCAAATTTTACGATCGCCTTTGAGATCGGATGCTCGCTAAGCTTTTGCGCGCTTGCTAAAGCGTAAAGATCCTGGGCGCTCAGATCGCTGAAGCTTACCGAAATTTCGCCCTTGCTAAGCGTGCCGGTTTTATCGAAAACCGCGACGTCCGCGTCCTTTAAAATTTCTAAAATTTCAGGATTTTTGATTAAAATTCCAGCCTTTGCGGCGTTTGAGATCGCGCAAACGATCGCAATCGGCGTCGCAAGACCTAGCGCACACGGGCAGGAGATGATAAGCACGCAGATAGCGGCGGATGCGGCGTATGAAAGCCGCCCGTCAAGCACAGTCCACGCGATAAAGCTAACAAGCGCGATCAAAATCACCGCAGGCACGAAGATATTTGAAATTTTATCGGCAAAGCGCGCGATCGGCATCTTTTTGTTGCCCGCCTCATTTAGCAGATTTTTAATCTCGGCAAGCAGCGTCTGATGCGAAAATTTCGTCACTTTCACGTAGATGACGCCGTCCGTGCTGACGCAGCCTGCGTTTACCTCATCGCCCACGCCTTTATAAACCGCCAAGCTCTCGCCGCTGATGAGCGAAGTGTCGATCTGCGCGCCGCCTTCTACGATAAGCCCGTCGCAAGGGATGCGCGAGCCGTTTTTTACTAGCACTTTATCGCCCGGCTTTAGCGCTTCTGCACGCACTTCGGCTATCGTGCCGTCGTCTTTGATCAAAAGCGCGGTTTTAGGGCTTAGATCGATTAGCCCCTTGATATAGTCGTTCGCCTTCATCTTGCTACGCTCTTCGAGGTATTTGCCGAGCGAAATAAAGGCGATTATCATCGAGGCGGACGAGAAATAAAGATTGGTAAATTCGTTCTGTGCGCCGTGCGTATAGACCCACGCCGCGGCCGTTAGCGAATAAGCAAACGCAAAAAAGCTTCCCATCGCCACGAGCACGTTCATATCGAAGCTTCTGTTTTTCAGAGAGCCGTAAGCGTGATAAAAGAAGTTCTTGCCGCAGTAAAATAGGCTCACGCACGCCATCGCCGCGCAAAGCAGCGCCTTTGGAACGAAGCTTAAAAACCCACTCATCTCCACCGCCATTACCGCCGCGGCTAAAATGAGAGCGAGGATTAGCCTAAATAGCGCCGCTTTGAGGTTGCGTCGCTTTTTGCGCTCCAAATCCTCGTAATCCACGGCGATGTCATATCCTAGCTTTTTGATCTTGGCTTTTAGCGTCTCCTCAAGCGCCGGATCAGCAAGTACGAACTCGCCGCTGCCGTTTGCGAAATTTACGTGCGCGTCCTGCACCCCCTCGATCTTGCGACTTACCCGCTCGATCGCATTGGAGCAGTTTACGCAGCTCATCCCGACGATATTTAGAGTGATTTTGCTTGACATCCGTTAGTTTTCGCAGGACAGTTTTTCTACGACGCTAAAGCCCAAATCGTCCATCTCCTCTTTAAATTTAGCCTCGTCGCGCGGATCTAAGCTTAAACTCACCACTCCGCTTGCCACGTCCACCTCGATCTCGCCGAAATCGTCCTTAAGCGCGTTTTTGATCGTCCTCGCGCAGTTTTCGCAGTGGATATTTTGCGCCTTAAATTTTACGCTTTGTTTTAAAGCCATGAGCCTCTCCTTTGGATTAAAATTTCAAAACTTATACTACTTTTTAATAAATTTTATTTCAACGCCCGCTCCTGAAATTTAAGGGTTTTTCGTTATAATCACCCGTTTTTAAATTTAAGCTTTAAGGAATTTTATGGGACGAGCTTTTGAATACAGACGCGCTTCAAAAGAAGCTAGATGGGGGAAGATGAGCAAACTTTTCCCAAAACTGGGCAAAGCCATAACGATGGCTGCGAAAGAGGGCGGCGAAGATCCGCTGATGAACTCCAAACTGCGCGCCGCGATCGCCACGGCAAAGGCGCAAAATATGCCCAAAGACAACATCGACGCGGCTATCAAGCGCGCTAGCGGCAAAGATAGCGCCGATATCAAAACGATCTTTTACGACGGCAAGGCGCCGCACGGCGCGCTTTTAATAATCGAATGCGCCACCGACAACCCGACCCGCACCGTCGCAAACGTAAAATCGATTTTAAACAAAGCCAAGGGCGAGTTTTTGTCGAGCGGCAGTTTGAAATTTATGTTTTCGCACAAGGCCGTTTTTGAGACTAAACTGCCGAGCCGCGACATCGAGGAGCTGGAGCTTGAGCTCATCGACTTCGGTCTTAGCGAGCTTAAGATCAACGAGTTTGAAAACGATAAGGGCGAGCTCGAAAAGACGCTTCTAATCTACGGCGAATACGAAAGCTTCGGCACTCTAAACGAAGGTATCGAAAAGATAGGGCTTGAGATCATCAGCGCAAGCTTAAAATTCGTCGCCAACGAAAAGCACGAATTTAGCGAGGATCAGCTTGGCGACATAGACGCGCTAATAGAGCGGCTAGAGGATGAAGACGACGTGCAGGCAGTTTACACCAACATCGCATAGGAGAAAAAATGGAAAGCTTAAAAATTTACGACATTGACGCAGAGGCTTTGGCGCGCGATAAATACGCCGTGATAAAAACCGAAAAGGGCGATATGAAGCTGGAGCTTTTCGCAGACGAAGCCCCGCAGGCGGTTACGAATTTCGCTAGCCTTGCTCGCAGCGGGTTTTACAAGGGGCTAAATTTTCACCGCGTAATTCCAAATTTCGTGATCCAAGGCGGCTGCCCGCGCGGCACCGGCACGGGAGGTCCCGGCTGGCGCATAAAGTGCGAATGCGACCGCCAAAAGCACAAGCACGTGCGCGGCGCGCTATCGATGGCGCACGCGGGGCGCGATACGGGCGGTAGCCAGTTTTTCGTCTGCCACAGCGCGCAGCCGCACTTAGACGGCGAGCACACGGTGTTCGGACAAATCGTGGATCAGCCTAGCCTAGCGGTTTTGGACGCGATCAGACAGGGCGATAAGATCATCGACATCGAGATTAAAGAGAGCCTACAATCGTGATTAAATTTAAACCGCGGAGCGCCAAACCGTGATAAAGATCGGCACGGACATAACCGCGGTGCGCAGGATCGCAGCGCTGCGCGCAAAATACGGCGCGAAATTTCTAAAGCGCATTTTGAAAAAATCCGAACGCTCCTCCGCGCTGCGCGACGAAAGTATCGCGGGCATCTATGCCGCCAAAGAGGCGCTTAGCAAGGCGCTAGGCACCGGCATCGGCGCGGAATTCGGCTTTAAAGACGCTAAAATTTACAAAGACGCCCTGGGCGCGCCGCACCTAAAAATACGTAAAAAAATCTGTAAAAAATTTCATATCAAATCCGCAAGCCTTAGCATCACGCACGACGCAAACGTCGCAATCGCCGTAGTCGCACTAAAACTTAATAAGCCGCGCTCAAAGTAACGAAGCGAAGCAGCGCACGGCAGCAAGAACTCCGCGTAAATTCTGCATAAATTTTGCACGACGGGCCTTGTGAGGTTAGGCGCAGATTTTGCAGAGTAGTATTTCACGGCGCAGTGGCAAACTTTGACTATCTCAAATTTTATATTTGCCGACTTAAAATTCTACATTCATGGATGAAATTTTAGAGCACAAAATTTACCACAACGAAATTTTGAAATTTCACCGCCCGCAGAATTTTGCTTTAAATTTAAGACTTGGAATTTTATAGCGGCGAGGCGGCATAAACTCAAAAGGTAAAATTTCGACCCGAAATTTAACGACAGAAGCATAGATTTTCTATTAAAATTTCACGACAAAATCGTGCTTTGAAATTTAAAACGGATACGAAGTCTGCTCTGCCTAATCTATCGCATCATCAAGGATTAAGCGAAAGTTCATGAGCCGACCGAGCATACATCGCTGCTGCGGCGGCATCTGTTCGTCGTGCCCATTTCAAGCAAGAGCTTTTACGCCGTATCTACGCCGAATAAAATATCGCAGATAGTGCGGCGCTCTCTTTTGCTTGTACGAAAAAACGGAGGCGAGCTTGCGTAGCTACATTTACCGCTCAGTCTGCCGTTAGTTTAAGCGCACAGATAAGCGGCGTGCCCACAGCAGCGAGCGATCAAAATTTACACGGCGAAA
>NZ_CALKTS010000081.1 GCF_937997595.1 uncultured Campylobacter sp.
AAATAAACGCCGCCGCGAGCAAAGGAGCTTATTTATCTCTTAAATTTAACTCGCTAACGAGCTTGGAGTAAACTGCGTAGTCTTTGTTTTTGAGATATTTCATCATTCTTTTGCGCTGACCTACTAGCTTTAGGAGTCCTAAACGTGATGAAAAATCTTTCGGGTTTGCCTGGATGTGGGCGGTAAGAAGCGTGATCCTTTCTGTAAGAAGCGCGATTTGCACCTCCGCAGAGCCCGTATCCTTCTCTCTTCTAGCGAATTTCGCAACTATCTGTGCTTTTTGAGCCGTGTCTAAAGCCATGATGACCTCCTGATCGGTAAAATAGGAGACGATTATACTTAATTAACCTAAATTTTTGCTTTTTTGATGTAAAATGCACGCTTTCAGACCAAAGGAGAGAATAAATGCTTTTTACAAAAGCAAGCGAATACGCCCTACTTTCAATGATCTGCATCGCGGGCAAGGAGGAGTCGATGGATGTCGATTCGATCTCTAGCGAGCTTGGAATTTCACGCAGCTTTTTGGCTAAAATTTTACAAAATTTGGCTCGCGCGGGACTTTTGAATTCCTTCAAAGGCGCCAAGGGCGGCTTTGTACTCGCGCGCAATGCGGACGAGATCACGCTAAGCGAGATCATCAAAAGCGCCGAAAGACGCAAGGCGACGGTATTTGACTGCACCGCCGAGGGGATCGACGCCTGCCCGAACGGTCGCACGCTGTGCCGCGTCAATCTAATGTTCGGCGAGCTTCAGGAGAAGGTCGATGAGTATATGGATACGATCACGCTAGCAAACATCATCGGCAAAGAGCGCAAATGAAAATATATCACCTCAGCCACACCGATCTGGACGGCTACGGCGCGCAGTTCGTCGCGGCGCACTACTTGACGGACGTGGAATTTTTTAACGCCAACTACGGCAAGGAGATAAACGAAAAATTTGAGCTCATCCTAGAGCGCATCGACGAGCGGCTTGCCGCAGACGCAGACGAAAAAAGCCTAGTTTTAATCACTGATCTAAATTTACTACCCGCGCAGTGCGAGAAATTTAGCGGCGAACTGGCGCGCCGCAACGCCCGTGTGATCCTTCTGGATCATCATCAAAGCGGGCTTGAGTGCGCGAAAAAATTCCCGTGGTATTTCCTAGACTCTTCGCGCTGCGCTACGAAGATCACCTATGATTTTTTCAGCGCGATGTTCGGCGGCACGGCGCGGCTGGATAAGCTCGTGCGCGTCGTAAACGCCGTGGATATCTGGCTGAAAGACGAGAGCGAGTTTGAGCTCGGCAAGGTCTGCCTCGGCATGGTCTCGGGCGCGAAAGAGATCAATAAGATCATGTTCGAGCGGGAGAGCAGGGATTATATCTTTTTCCTGTTAGAAAAAATTTTTAAATTTCAAGACGAGCCGAATGCACACATTGCGCTAGATAGCGCGCTGCACGGCATAAAGAAGGAATTTTTTAAAAGCGAGCGCGACGATACGCTAAGCAATCTCGTCTCGCATTTCGTAGTCGCCCGTCTAAGCGCGCAAAAGCAGCGCTTTGAGATCAGCTACCTCGATAAAAAGGGCATTTTGACCTACAATATCGGCAACGTAAGCGTCATCGGCAACGACTTTTTGACGAAAAACCCCGATGTCGATTTTTTCATCGACGTAACGAGCAAGAAAACACTCAGCTTCCGCGCCGACGGCAAGATCGACGTAAGCGAAATGGCAAAGCTGCTCCTCGGCGGCGGCGGGCACGTAAACGCGAGCGGCGGGATGTTTGCGGGCTTTAAAGACGCGAGCTCGTACGAAGCCGTAAAGGCGCAAATCGTGGATCTAATCGAGAAAAAAACTCAAATTTCAAAGGAAGAAGATGAAAAATAATGACGAAAAAATCGCCGAGCAGGACCTCATCTACGAGATTAATATCCTGCTTGACGCGATGCTGCTCTACGCGGGCGTGAAGCGCGAGCGGCTCGCCGATGCGGCGCAGCTGTATATCGAAAACATCGACACAGTGCTTGCAAACTCGGACGCTAGCGGCGCGGACGAAGTGATCGCCGTGGTAGAGTTTTTGCGTAGCAAACACGCGGAGTTATTTGAAAATAAGGGCTAGCTCGCGAAATTTTAAGCGAAATTTTGCGAGCTAGAATTTTACGAAGCGCAAACTATGCGGAGTAAAATTTCATTTAGCGCAGAAATTTATAGAGCAAGAAATCCGCGAGATAAAATTTTGCTAAATAGAATTTCAAAACGCAAAATACGGAATTTTGCGGACTTAGGCTTAAAATTTTAAAATTTAGCAAGTAGGCTTTGCAAATAAAATTTTAAGGCATGATGGCTGTAGAATTTTGTTTTAAAATTTTATGCTGTCAAACAAGAGCAAAATTTCAAGGCTTAGAATTTACGCTAAGAAATTCCGCGCAATAGCAAATTTAAAATTTTAAGTGCATTTTGCAGCACGGGATTTTGCAAAAAATTTTAGACAACGCGGGGTGGCTCTGCGTAAAATTCTAATCTAGGTTTCGCGAGGAATTTGCATCAAAACTCCGCGCGAAATTTTGCACTTAACTAAGGTGCAAAATTTAAATATAAAGGCTGAATCTTTGCTTGCCAGTGTGACACAAAGAACGCAGATTGCGGAATTTTAAATTTAAAAGCACGATTCTGCCGTCTAAGATCAAAAAATGGCGTAGCGTCTAAGCTTGCCAATAATGACAAAGCTCGCTTTGAAAGGAAGGGAGAATTTTATCTGCAAAAGCGCAAAGATAGCATTTTAAGATACTTTTGTTGGTTCTAAGCAAAATAGGTCCGCTGCCAGAGGTTTTTAAATAAGCGCGCTTGATAAAATATTATCGCTAGATATGGCGCAGGTGTAGGTAAGTACGCCCGAACGCGGCAAAATTAAAACGAATGCGGCGCTCTATCGTCACAAAGTCAGGCATTGTAAAATAAAAGGGCGCTAAGAAGTAAAATGTCGCGAAATAAGACGTCTACAAAGCAAAGTGCCTATAAGATGAAGCGTCGTAAAATAGAATATAAAGCAACACGTGGATAAAATAAGTACCGTGAATCAGGATTTCGTAGCAGTAACGCAGGACGCAATTAAATTTTAAGCCGGCGGCGCGCTAAATTTTGAAATTTTATGAATTTAAAACTTTATGAAAGGATAGAAATGAAAAAGATTTTTTTGTTTGCATGTCTCATGCTTTTGGGCTCGCAGCTTTTCGGCGACGATAAGGTTTATCGCCTAAGACTTGCTAGTACGTGGGAGGCGACTACGCCAGTTTTGGGCGCTGCCGCCGAGGATTTTAAAAACTATGCCGAAAGCCTTAGCGGTGGTAGGCTTCAGATCCGCATCGATACGCCGAGCAAGCACAAGGCAAGCTTTGGCATATTCGACTTCGTCAAAAGCGGGCAATACGATCTAGGATATACTTCGCTTTATTATTATAAAGGCAAAGACGCCAAAACTATGCTCTGGACGGCAGTGCCTTTCGGTATGACTACTGATGAGCAGCACGCGTGGTATTATTATGGTGGTGGGCGAGAGCTTAATGATAAGATGTTCGCGCAATACGGCATGAAGACCTTTTTGATGGGATCTACCGGCATGCAAATGGGCGGCTGGTTTAAAAAAGAGATCAACTCAGTCGCAGATTTGCAAGGGCTTAAATTCCGCATACCAGGGCTAGGCGGAGAGGTGATGAGCAAGCTGGGCGCCACTATAAACACAGTGCCTACGGGCGAGCTATTTATGGCGTTAGAAATGGGTACGATCGATGCGGTCGAGTGGGTAAGCCCTGTCTATGATATGCCGCTTGGATTTCATAAAGTGGCTAAATACTACTACACAGGCTGGCAAGAGCCTATGGGAGACTGCCAACTGCTGGTAAATCAAAAGGCGCTAGAGAAGCTGCCTGCAGATCTTCAAGCGATCTTAGAGGCTGCAGCAAGACTTGCCGGAGAGAATTTCCAAAATAAGGGCTTTTATGAAAACGCTCGCATTTGGGCGGAGCTAAAAGCGCAGTTTCCGGATGTGCAGGTGCGCGACTTCCCTGCAGACGTGATAGCCGCGCTTAAAAAAGCAACGAATGAAATCTTAGACGAAGAAGCGGCAAAAGATCCGATGTTTAAAGAGATCCTAGACAGCCAGCGCGCGTTTTTGAAAATCGGTAGAGAATGGAATAAAATAAGCACCGTAGCCTACATAAATAACGTAAGTGGCATCGCGGGCGAAAGTGCAGCAAATCCAATCTCCGCAAGCCCTAGCGGTACGACAAACTCAGATTCTGCAAGCAGCGAAAATCACGGCGCTGCGAGCGATTCTAATGCGACGGACGGCAAAAATTTAGGAGCGGCAAAGTAAAGTGGGTGCTGCTAGCGATAAAAATTAAAGCGAGACGAACAGACCGGCACAATAAGTAGCTCAGGAGCGACAAGCGGCTAAAATTCTAACTACTTTTAATAAAGTAGATGGAATTCTGCCGCAGAAGCTTTGGCACAATAGCTTCAATATCAGAGCCTAGTTTCATAAATCTCATCCACAAGCAAGGCAGAAGCTTTGGCGCAATAGCTTTAACATCGCAAGCGGCGTGATCTGGCGCAGCAAAGGGCTCCCGCGTGAAAATAGAACGCCAAAAACACGCGATAAAATAAAATTATAAAAATTCCAAGCTCCAAGCACGGCGGAATTCGGAATTTTAAATCTAAAATTTTAAAATCAAAATTTATGGATTTCAGACGGAGCGCGAAACTACTCCGGTTATGCTAGAAACCGGCATTTGCGACCATTAAGACTAAAAGCCGCGTCTAGCATTTTAAAAAAGCCTATGAGCCTTTTGCATTTATATATTAAAATCACAAAAATTGCATTTGCATTATTAAAATTACAGCGCTACTTGACAATAAGGCTAATTCGCATAAAATCAGCCTGCGCGCGTTAAAATTTAATCAATAATGTAATTTGGCAAGATTTGTCGCGATAAAATAGCCCCTTATTATCATGCTTATCTTTAAAATTTACTCCATTGCGCCGCTCTAATTAAGGCTAATTTATTAGGATTTGATAAATCGCGAATGCCCGGTCTCTGCAGCCGCATCTATTAACGCAATAGCGGATAATTTCAATCGCTCTCTTATCAATCATGCGACTACGCAAAAAAGCGTATTAATACCGCGAAATTTATTGAATTCTTGAAATTTTTGATCTTTAAAATATCGCAAGACGGCTAGATCGCCAAAATTTCATATTATTTGAATTGATTGTTAAAAAATAGATTCGGAAGCATAGCCCCCGAATCTATGGATAAGATTAAATTCTTAGAATTTAATCGGATGGTGGTGGAAGTCGTCGTAAACGACTTTATTGGTTTGAAATTTAATGCGCTTAAGCTCGCGGATACGCAAAAATTCCTCTTCGTCGATCTTTTTAATCTGAATCGCTGCCTTAAACGTAGGCGTTTTGGCGATTAGATCCCAGCCGCCGCTGGTTAGCTCGTTGCAGCAGCTCTCCCAGTAGTGATAAGACATCTGAATGATACCATCCATTATACACTCGGTGATGTCCGCCTTGATCGCAATATAGCCGTAGCGGCTCCACGCGACGATAAAATCGCCCTGCGAAATTCCATATCGTTCGGCGAGTTTCGGATTCATTTCCGCAATCGGTCCTATCGCGTCGCCGCCCTGCTCTACGGTCTTAGAGCGCCTAGTCATCGCGCCTCCTGCATACTCGTAAACCTTACGCGTAGTTAGAAGCTGAATCGGGAACTCTGCATCGGTCTTCTCGTCCACGGAGCCCGCCATTACAGGATAATCTTTCGGCATATTCATACGCTTTGCGAATTCCTCTTTGGCGCTTTCAATCTTGCTCTTATCATCCACGAATAGAACCGGGACGAAATTTCCCTTGCCGTCAGGAGTAAAGAATTTTTTATCAAGGTACAATGCAGGTCCGCCCATAGAATTCTCATCAGGGCACGGCCAGTGAAGTCCGTGGTATTTTTTGATGCGGTAATAGCTCATTCCGCCGTAGTTGTGTGGAGCTACCCTGCGCACCTCTTCCCAAATCTGCTCTGGAGATTGGAATGTGAAATAATCTCCTAGACCTAAACGTCTGGCAAGCTCGCAGATGATAGCCCAGTCTTGTCTAGCTTGTCCCGGAGGGGCAACTACAATTTCGCTATGCTGTACGCGGCGCTCGGCGTTAGCATAAGTACCCTCCTTCTCGCCGCTGCAAGCTCCAGGAAGCACAACATCTGCTTTGCGGCTCGTCTCGGTTAAGAAAATATCTTGGATCACATACATCTCTACCTGCGAAATCGCGCGCAAGAAGTGGTTTGCGTTCGGATCGGTCATAACCGGGTTTTCACCCATCGTCCAGAAGAATTTTACCCTACCATCAAGAATTGCGTCAGGCACTTCGGTTTTATGAATACCGATCTTGCCGTTTAGATGACCTTTTGGTAAATTCCACTGGCGCTCAAACCAATCACGGGCACTCTCGTCGGTTACGGCTTTATAGCCGGTAAATACGTTAGGAAGCATTCCCATATCGCAGCAGCCTTGAACGTTTTCTTGTCCGCGGATCGGTAGATCGCCGCTGCCTAGCTCGCCTACGTTGCCCGTTACGAGCATTAAATTTGAAATATCGCATACCGCGCCTACGCCGTGGTTGAAGTGAGTTACACCCATTCCGTGCGTGATAACCGCAGGTCGCGTAGTAGCGTAAATTCTAGCCGCTTTTCTAATATCCTCGGCGTTTAGCCTAGTGTATTTGGCTACGGCTTCAGGCGAATAATCCTTAACCGCCTCTTTTACATATTCAAAACCCTTGGTGTATTTATTAACGAATTCATGATTTACCAAATCCTCGTCGATAATAGCATGAATTAGAGCATTGATGACTGGGATATTGTGCTCCGGCTCAAGCTGGAGGTGGATATCTGCGCGATTTGCAAATTCCGTCTTAACCGGGTCGATGACGATGAGTTTAGCGCCTCTATTTAACGCTCTTTGAACGTGCATAGCTACGATCGGATGACCATTTTCCGGGTTTGAGCCGATCATCATAATGCAGTTGCTGTGAGTTCCGATCTCCGTGAAGCTGTTTGTAGCCGCTCCGTTTCCGATTGTTTTAGCAAGTCCTGCTACTGTCGGAGCGTGTCAAATGCGCGCGCAGTGATCGATATTATTCGTACCTAAAATTCTAAGTAGCTTCTGCGCTACGTAGTTATCCTCATGCGTACAGCGTGCGGAATAGTTTCCGGCTATCGCGTCGGCGCCGTATTTTTCTTTAACTTCGAGCATCTTTTTAGCAACTAAATCAAGCGCTTCGTCCCAGCTAGCCTCGACCAAATCGCCGTCTTTACTAAATTTGCCATTCTTTTTACGAATTAGCGGAGTAGTAAGCCTATCTCTAGAGCCTACGTAATTCCATCCGTAATAACCTTTCAAACATAAACAACCTTGATTTACAGGGTTGTCGCTTACGCCGGTTGCGGATTTGATATAATTGTCTTCCGCAGTCAGCTCGATTTGACAGCCTGTGCCACAATAAGGGCATATGACCTTGCCTTTATTCGCCATATTTTCTCCTTTCGAAAATACTAAACATGCAAAATTACCATATATGCAATTTCGGCACAATTATATAAATTCTTACCTAAAATAAAATTGAAATTTTGCCTTAAGCTAAAAGAATTTTTTCAATTATAATTAGGAGTAAGTTGGGGTAATTTAAGTAGCAATTTAAATTTTAAAATATACTTTAATACTGATATACTAGACTTTTAAAGCAAATAATCAACGAACTGGTTTAAAAAAGAAATTAGTTTTCAAATTTAAGCTTTGAAAGCAAATTTATCAAATAAATTCCAAATATCGTCAGATAAATGACGGAATTTTTTTACGAACTTAAATATAATTACACCAAAATTTTTAGTAAAAAATTTTTAAAATTCCTTAAGTCAAGGAGAAAGGTATGAAACAACATAAATTTGTAATCTGCGATTACAAACGATGTATCGGTTGCACGACGTGCATGGCAGCCTGTTACTCAAGTGCCTACGAGCGCGGCAAGCTTGCTAAATCGCGACTTACCGTGCTTAGACAGGCTTACGGCGTTATGCCTACGCAGTGCAGGCAGTGCGATGACGGACCATGTGCAAATGTCTGCCCTACCGGTGCGCTTCGCTTCGATAATAACTATATCGAATTGCACGAAGAAATTTGCATCGGATGCAAGATGTGTACGCTCGCCTGTCCTTATGGCGCGATCAGCTCGAATGCCGAGCTTATGCCGTCAGTAAATTATGCGGTCGAGCCGAAGTATTATCTCGAGATCGAAAGCCAAGCGGGCGCCAAAAGCACCGCCATCAAATGCGATCTATGCAATGGACGCGAGAACGGTCCTGCATGCGTCGAGGTTTGCCCAACTAGCGCTATCATTATGATAGATCCTAAAGAAGGTAAGCATAAATTGGGCTTTGCGATAGACTACGATGCGGCTAATGCTTTTGCAAAAGACGTGTTAAACGGCGAAATCAGTTGCGTCGCCAAAAAAGAAGGAGGCGCAAAATGATAAGCGTCTATACTTTATTTATCGTCAGTGCAGTAATTAGTATCCTTTTATACTGCGCTCCAAAAACTGCCGTTAAGGTAGGATTTGGATTAGGTGCTATCAGCTGTTTTTATGCGATGTGTCATTTCGTAGCCAATATGGGCGTAAGCGATAGCTTCGTTTTGGGCGGCACTTTCTTATATGCGCCAAAATTTGCTTTAAGTCCGCTTGGGAATTTCTTCAGTTTCGTAGTCGTTTTTATAGGCTTTGCAAGCAGCGTTTACGGCATGAGCTACGCTGAGGAATATATCGGAAAGGCGAATATTGGCGTTTTTGCATGTTTATTTAATACCTTCATCTTATCTATGCTTTTAGTCATCAGCGCAGATAATGTATTTTGCTTCGCTGTTTTATGGGAGCTTATGACGCTAATCTCGTCATTTCTAATCATAGTAAACGATGGCAAAGGCACGCTCAAAGCTGTTATGGTATATCTAGGTATAGCGCAGATCGGTGCATTTTGTATAACCTGTGGATTACTCATCATTGCAAACTACGCAGGAAGCTTCGAATTTGCGGAGTGGGGAAAAGTAAATATGCCGATGGGCGCTTCCGTAGCAGCATTCATCTTGTTTTTGGTCGGCTTCGGCTCAAAAGCTGGAATGTGGCCTTTCCACGTCTGGCTACCGCAAGCTCACCCTGCGGCTCCATCAAATGTCTCTGCGCTAATGAGCGGCGTTATGATTAAAGTAGCGCTCTTTACCCTTGTTAAATTTACGCTATTTTTGCCGCTAAGCATCTATTTTGGGCTTGCAGTTTTGATCCTAGGAGCAGCCAGCTCGCTTTTTGGCGTTTTATACGCGTTGTGCCAGCACGACTTTAAAGCGCTTCTTGCGTATCACTCGGTTGAAAATATCGGCATTATCCTACTAGGTCTTGGCACCGGAATTTACGGCGTCGCAGCAGGCAATGTAACACTAGCCGCAGTCGGATTTTTAGCAGGCTGCTACCACGTAGTAAATCACGCGATATTCAAAGGCTTGCTATTCTTATGTGCAGGCTCTGTAATCCACGCTACTCATACGCAAAATATGGACGTGCTAGGAGGGCTAGCTAAAAAAATGCCTCTAACTGCTGTTGGTATGTTTATCGGTATCATGGGTATCGCAGCGCTTCCTCCGGTAAACGGCTTCGTTTCAGAGTGGTTTACCTATCAAGGAATGCTTCAAGGTGCTAAGGAAAGCGGAATTTTCATTAGATATGCCTTCTCTTTAGCAGTGGTCGCTCTTGCACTCACCGGCGTTTTGGTCGGTATGCACCTTAAGCTTTATGCAGTAATCTTCGCAGGAACCCCAAGAGATGAAAAAATTTGGGAAAATGCAAAAGAAAGCCCATTAGGAATGGTTTTAGGAATGATCATTTTGATGATAGGCTGCGTGGGATTTGGTGTAGGCGCACACTTTATAGTCGATTACATCATGCAGGCGGTAAATTCTATCACTTCCAATAGCGGGTATGTTGCAAGCCTAGGCGCTTCGTCAATCACTTCACCTTTGGGAAGTATCGTTTCAACTCCTCTTATTGCAGTGATTTTGTGTTCTACAATGCTGCTTCCGTTTATCATCCTAGCGGTTATGAAAGCAAATCGTGACAAACCTCGCGAGACAGATCCTTGGGCGTGCGGCTTTAAATATAGCCCTCGCATGCAGATAACTGGCGGTCCTTTTACCGGCGATTTAAGAAAGATTATGGACTGGTTATTTAGAGGTCATAAACGCAGAATAGAGCAAAACGGCTACTTCGGACCGATCGAGTATCACAACCACCCACAAGACATTTGGTGGACGATGATTTATCAACCGGTAATCGATTGGAGTAAGAAGATCGCCGATAAGATAGGAATTATTCAAAGCGGCTATGCAAATTTATATACGCTTTACATCCTAATCTATCTTTGCGCGATACTGGGCGTCGGATATTTCTTGATCTAGGAGGTTTAAGATGCAGACTATACAAACTATATTTTTAATGATATTTCAAGTCGCGGTTATCGTCCTAGTCGCTCCACTCTTCGACGGTATGGCGAGAAAACTTCGAGCCAAGCTTCAGTCGAAACAAGGAAGCGATTTTTTCCAGACTTACCGCGATATTATTAAGCTTTTTAAGCGCGGCAGAACCGTTCCTGCGTGCAGCCACTGGGTATTTAGGTGGGCGCCGTTTTTCCTTTTCGCTACTTCGGCAGCGATTTTGGCGGCTATTCCTATTACATACAGCGATCCAACCACCGATAAAATTTTCGGAGCATATTCGGATATTTTCGTTATCCTATATCTAGGCGCGCTTTTGCGCTTCGTATTCGGTGCGGCTTCGATAGATAGCGGTAACCCTTTTGCGGCAACCGGCGGTGGACGCGAGCAGATGCTTGCCGTTTTTGTCGAACCTGTGATGATGATGTGCCTAATCGTAGTAATGATGGCTGCGGGAACTTCAAATTTAGTTGAGATTCAGGGGATGGTACGCAGCGGTCAGATCGGCTATCAAATTCCAAGCTTTGCCGTCGCCTCGATTGCATTTTTATGGTGTATGTATGTCGAGACCGGCAGAAAGCCATTTGATCTTGCCGAAGCCGAGCAAGAGCTTCAAGAAGGTCTACTTGGCGAATATGCAGGCAGCGATCTAGGCTTAGTGCAAGCGGCGCTTATTTTGAAGCAATTTGCGATGATCGGATTATTCCTAACGATATTTGAGCCGTGGAATTTTAGCAATCCGCTTTTAGCAATCATAATCTTTGTGCTAAAAACCGGCGTATTTTACGTAGCAGCCGTTTTCATCGACAACTTTGGACCGCGCTTTAGAATGACTTCGAGCATGCGCAAAATTTCATGCGGTGCTCTTGCCATCGCTTTTGCGGCATTAACGCTTTACGTAGTAGGATTTTAAGATGAATAGTATCGATATTTTAGCAATTTGTATGATCGTAACGTCACTCGCGGTATTCGGACTTAGAAATTTAAAACTTTCGATCGGAATTTACGCGATTCAGACGCTATTTTTGGTAAGCATATTTTTTATGCTGTATTCTAACTTCAATGCGCCGCAGCTTAGAATTTGGGCGATAGTGGCGTTTTTTACGAAGGTTATTTTCGTGCCAGGAATTTTATTTTGGCTAGTTAAAAAGCTGGATGTGATCAGCGAGGATGAGCCGGTAGGCGGCTTTTTCGTAAGCCCCGTTATTGCGATGGGATTTTCGCTAGCGATTGCGATGACAATCAATCCGATCTTGCTTAAATTCTCTCTTATTCAAGAAAGAATCGTTCTAATAGCGGCGGTAACCGTATTTATGATGGGAATTTTTGGCTTCATGCTAAGAAATTCTTTCATCAAGCAAATTCTAGCCTACTGCCTCTTTGAAAACGGCATCCACCTAAGCCTTGCACTTATGGCTTACAACTCTCACGAGCTAGTCGAGCTTGGAATTTTAACCGATGCAATCTTTGCGGTTATTATTATGAGCATTTTGGCGGTTAGATTTTACAAAGCTTATGACGGGCTTGATACGTCTAAAGCTTCGAATTTAAGGGGTTAATGATGAATAGTTTAGCTTTTATATTAATTTTTCCGTTGCTCGGAGCGCTGATATTATTCTTATGCCCTAAGAATTTCAAGCTCCTAAGCTCGCTACACGTTTTGATTTCTGCGGTTACATCCGCAGGGCTACTCTGTAACGTAGGCAAGCTTATCAGCGGCAACTTTGAGGCTTTTTACGCATACGATAAATTCCTATTCCTAGATAGCCTAGGCTGCGTATTTTTAGTGCTAATCGCCGTAACGGGCTTTTTGGTAAATTTATACTCCACCACCTATATGAAATGGGAGATACAGGGCGGTCATCTGGATCTTAGCGATCTTAGAAAATACTACGCGCTCTGCCACGTTTTCGTTTTTACGATGACGCTTAGCGTGATCTGCAATAACGTCGCGTTTATGTGGGCTGCGGTAGAGGCTACTACGTTAGCATCGGTATTTTTGGTCGCTATTCACAAAGATAAAAAATCCACCGAGAGCGGTTACAAATATATCGTTATCTGCTCGATCGGCTTAGCGTTTGCGCTTTATGCGACCGTTTTACTATATGCGGCTACATTCAAAATCACGGGCGATGGCGAGGCTTCGATGCTTTGGACTAGCATTATGGATCACGCCAAAGGCTTAAACAAAGATGCCGCTAAGCTTATCTTTATATTCGCTCTAATAGGCTTTGGAACCAAAGCAGGACTTGCTCCTACTCACACTTGGCTTCCTGACGTTCACGCAGAAGGTCCGGCTCCGATTTCGGCACTACTTTCGGGTGTGCTTTTAAAATGTGCGATGCTAGCGATATTTAGATATTACGCGGTAACCGCCGAAGCGGTAGGGCCAGACTTCGTTAAGCACGTGATGCTGATCTCGGGCACGATCACGCTATTTATAGCTGGAATTTTCCTTGTTCGTCAGCACGACGTGAAAAGGATGTTTGCTTACCACTCGGTCGTTCATATGGGTGTAATTGCATTTGCGCTAGGTATCGGCGGATATTTTGGCTTGCTTGCCGCAATCTTTCACTGCTTAGCTCACAGCTTTACCAAGGCTCTTGCATTCTGCTCTACCGGTAATATCGCTAGAATTTACGGTCACAAAGATATGACTAGAATGGGCGGTATGGTAAAAATCGCTCCGCTTACTACGATAATGTTTGGTGCTGCGGTTTGCTCGCTCGTAGGCGTTCCTGCGTTTGCGATCTTTGTAAGCGAATTTAACGTTTTCAAAGGCGCGATAGCCAGCGGTCAATACATAGCCGTAGCATTATTTGCGATCGCGCTCGTAATTATTTTCATTGCGGACTTCGCGCACTTTAATCTAGCGAGCTTCGGTACGCCTAAAGGTGAAGTGGTTTATGCTAAAGAGATGAGCTTGTTTGAAAATTTACCGCTAATCTTGCTTTGCGCTTTAGTGATAATTTTCGGCGTATGGCACGTAGGTGATTTTTGGATGCTCGTCGAAAACGGCGTTAGAATAATGATGAGAGGTTAAAAATGAGAGGCGATAAATTTATAGAAATTTTAAAGACCAAAGTCAAGGTCTTAGAAGTTACCCGCCAAGCCGAGGATCAAATCACCGTTTTAGTGGATAGAAATGATCTGCCGCTTGCGGTTAAGACGCTATATTATGACATCGGCGGTTTTATCAGCACGATGATCCCTAACGATGAGCGCGAGCTAAACGGAAATTTCGCGCTTTACTATGCGATATCTATGGAAGGTGGCAAAATGACCGAAGCGGAGGATTTCGCCGCAGAGGATAAATGCTTCATCACCGTTAGGACGCTAATTCCTGGATCGGATCCGACATTCCCGTCGGTTACTCCTTTAGTACCTGCTTGCGTATGGTACGAAAGAGAAGCTTTCGACATGTTCGGCTTAATCGCCGAAGGCTTGCCTGATAAACGTCGTTTGGTGTTAAGCGACGATTGGCCCGATGGGCTTCATCCGCTTCGCAAAGACGCAATGGACTATCGCTATAGGCCCGATCCTGTAGATCATAAAGACGAGCCCAATGCAGAGTTTTTATTTCCTAGCGGTGATGGAGTAGTAGATGTTCCGCTTGGACCTCTTCACGTAACGAGCGATGAGCCGGGACACTTTAGACTATTTTGCGACGGCGATGAGATTATCGATGCAGACTACCGCTTGTTTTATCAACACCGCGGTATGGAGAAGCTAGCTGAAAACCGAATGAATTACGATCAGATGGGCTACCTTGCAGAGCGCGTCTGCGGAATTTGCGGCTACGCTCACGCGATTGCGTGTATTGAAGCAGCAGAGAAAGCTATCAAGCTTGAAATTCCGCTTCGTGCGCAAGCTATCCGCGTCATCTGCCTTGAGATCGAGCGCCTTCACAGCCATCTTTTAAATATCGGTCTAGCCTGCGAGGTAACGGGTAACTATAACGCCTTTATGCATATCTTTAGGGTGCGCGAATACTCCATGGAGCTAGCTCAGCTCGTAACCGGCGGCCGCAAGACCTACGGCAATGTCATTATGGGCGGACTTCGCCGTGATATGACCGATAATGAAATTCGCAAGAGCATCGAGATCATCAACAAGCTCGACGTTCAAATTTCAGAAATTTGGGACGCTGTTATGGAGGATAAACGCCAAATCGGTCGCTGGAAAGGCGTAGGCGTATTAGATCGCAAAGTAGCGCGTGATTTTAGCCCGGTAGGTCCAAATATGAGAGCTTCCGGTTTTAAACGCGACAACCGCTACGATCATCCTTACGATTTCTTCAACAAGATAGAATTCGAAGTAGCCGTAGAGCACGGTGGCGATGTATTCAGTCGCGAAGTCGTAAGATATAAAGAGCTCAAACAATCGATCCACATCATCAGGCAGTGCTTGCATCAAATGCCGCAAACTCCGATAATGATCGATCCACAGACTATGATCAGACCGGAAAACTACGCTTTAGGTCACGACGAAGCACCGCGCGGCGAAAATGTCCACTGGATCATGCAAGGAAACGCTCAGAAGGTTTACCGCTGGAGATGTCGCGCCGCTACGTATAACAACTGGCCGAGCTTGCGATTTCAATTCCGCGGAAATAACATCTCCGATGCGGCGCTAATCGTATGCTCGATGGATCCGTGCTACTCATGCACCGAGCGCGTAACTTTAGTCGATATTAATAGCGGAAAGAGTAAAATTCTAACCGAAAAAGACCTTAAGAAATTTTGCCAAGACGGCAAGGTTAGCAAAAAGGATTTAAGATGATGAAATTATTCGACATTACCGAAAAATATGGTAAGGCGACCTATGCTTATCCGTTTGAGCCATACATCGTGCCCGAGAATTTTCGCGGGCAGCCTGAATACACCTATGAGCTTTGCATAGGCTGTGCTGCGTGCGGAATCGCCTGCCCATCCAATGCGATTGAGCTTAAGATGAACGAAGCCCAAACTAAACTAATTTGGGAATTTGACTGCGGGCGCTGCATATTTTGCGGTCGCTGCGACGAGGTATGCCCTACGGGAGCGGTAAGGCTAGGCAATAGCTTTGAGCTAGCGGTAAAATTTGATAAAAGCGCGCTTATCCAACACGGCGAGCTTGAGATGGAAAAATGCAGCTGCTGCGGCAAGCCGATGACCCCAAAAAGGCTCATCAATTACACGCTAGAAAAGCTAAGTACTGCAAATTTGCTCCCAGGCAGATTAGAAGAAGCTAAAAAATATCTCTATATCTGTCCTGAATGCAAAAAAGCTCAAGCGGTCGAAAGAGTGACCAAAGGTATAGAGGAGGCAATAAAATGAGTTTGTATCAAGTCCCCGAAAATATTAAAAACGCAAACGATCTAACCTCAAAATTGGAGCTTTTGAAAAATATCAAACGAAGCTTCAGCGTTTATCGTATCGACTGCGGAAGTTGCAATGGCTGTGAAATCGAAATTTTTGCTTCTATCACGCCGATGTGGGATCCGGAGCGCTTCGGATTTAAACTCGTAGCTAACCCTCGCCACGCAGATATCTTAGTCTGCACCGGCCCGGTTACTCGCCAGATGTATTATCCGCTGCTTCGCGCTTATGAGGCTGCACCTGATCCAAAGATCGTAGTAGCTCTTGGGGCCTGCGGAAGCACTGGCGGAATTTTTCATGACGCATATAGCGTATGGAGCGGCATCGATAAGATTGTACCGGTAGATGTTTATATCCCCGGCTGCCCTCCGCATCCTGCTAGCATCATCTATGGTCTTGGCATGGCGCTTGGCATCATCGATCAAAAGCTTCAAAAGAAGAGCTACGAGCAAGATAACACTCTTCCGCCACCGGTTAAGAGTTCAGTTATCGGCGATATTTTATTCGAGCGCGATCTGCAAGCTGAAGCTAAGAGGCTGATGAGCTATATTTTCGGAAGAGTTTTATTCGCAAAATATATGGATGCGATCAAAACCTCATCTGACGTTCACGATCCAAAAGCTTCTCGCGAGGCTCTACTTAACGCTATCCATACCGAAGAGGATCCTAGATACGCGGAGTGCATGGCGCTATTGCACAATGACGTATATCTAAAATACGCCCGCGCTACGGAAGAATTTAAGATCGATCCGCAAAAAGAGGTCTGGAGCAAACGATGATTGAGGTTTTTAAGCTTACAAAGCGGCATATGGACGAAAACGAAAATTTACCTAAAGAGCTAAAGGATATCAAGGTTTTTTCCACCTGCGTCGGTCACGGCGTAGGTACGATAGATTTTAGCGAAAAGGTACTTGAGATCAGTGATGAAGAATTTAAACGCATCATCGAAAACTCGGGCGACTACGTTAAATTTAAGATCGGTAACCTAAGCAAGTATTTCGAGATTGAAATTTTTGCTGAGCACGCAGCTAAGCTAATCCCTCAGCTTTGCGAATGTGAGCTTAAAGATCTGCTAAAAAATATGCGCGAAGGATACTTCGTGCTAAGGAAGGATTTTTGATGCGAAAGGCGTTGCTTTGTATCGGCAATCCCCTTCGCGGCGACGACGACGTAGGCAATGAAACAGGGCGAATAGTCAAGGCAAATCTAAAAGATTGGCGCGTTTTTTATGGGCAGGATGTGCCCGAAAACGAATTTGCAGCCCTTAGGGAATTCGCCCCTGAAATTCTAATCGTAGTAGATGCAATGAGCGGCTTTGATGAGGATAAGATAGAATTTTTCGACCTCAGCAATGATCGCGACTATATCTACTCGACGCATAACCTGCCTACGCCGGTGCTTCTAAGCTATCTGCGCAAAATTTGCCCAAAGACGCTGTTTTTGGGCATAAGCGTGCTGCTCGATAACGTCCTTGATTTTAAAGAAGGGCTAAGCGAGAGCGCAAAAAAAAGTGCGCAAAAAGCTTATGAGCGTATCTTAGAAATTGATTCAAATTTAAATGAGGAGGAGTAAATGTTAAATCCTGCAGAAACCGCGCAAGCGGTATCTAGTTCGATGCAACACAAGGCGCATACCCCGCTAATTAGCATAATTTTTCTAGCTATAATGGCGGGCGCTGCAATCGCTATGGGCGATATTTTTTGGGCTCACTCGACCGTCGGAATGGCTGAAAAGCAATCTATTGGCTTATCGAATTTCATCGGTGGTATTACCTTTAGCTGCGGTCTGATGATGGTGGTTTTTTACGGCGGGCATCTATTTACTAGCTCGGTTTTAACGGGCGTACCTGCTGCCGATGGCAAATTACCGCTAGGTAAAACTATCGGCTATTGGGCTATCGTTTGGTGCTTTAACTTCGTAGGCGGCGCGTTAATCGCGTATATGTATTATTACTCAGGACTTCCGCTTAAATATGATGGCTACATTTTGCAGCACTTCATTCCTGCAGCAGCAGGCAAAATAAATGCACCTTTTCATGAGCTATTCATCCGCGGAATTTTTTGTAACGTGTTTGTATGTATGTCTATCTGGACTGCGACCAGCGAGAGCAATCTATCAGGTAAATTCTTTGCAATTATGTGGATGATCGGCGCATTCGTAGCTTGCTCTATGGAACACTGCGTGGCAAATATGTTTATCCTAACTGAAGGCATCATCGCTAAAGGCCACTACCTTGCGGCTGCAGGTGGCGATGTAAATGCTCTTGCAAGCTCGCTTCACGGTGTAACGGCGGCTCAAATAGATTCAATAAACTGGGGAAATTTCATCGTTAAAAATATGATCCCAGTTACGCTAGGTAACATCTGCGGCGGTCTATTTTTCGTAGGCTTGGTCGGATTTATGGTAAATAAATACGATATGAAAAAGAAAGACTAATCTATCGCACTTCAGCACGATATAAACAAAATATGGCGCGGCACTTTGCCGCGCATTTTTAGTTTCTTAAATTTTAAAAATTCCGATGCGTAAAATTTCATTTGATCCAAAATTTTAGACGAAATCCTAACGAAATTCGGGATGAAATTCCAAAACCAGGCTCTTGATAAAAATTTTACGCTGCAAATCTAGGTAAAATCCTGCGCCATAACTTTAGACAAAATTTCGCACTTAAGCCGTAAGCGTAAGCCGCATAAATGCTTTAAAAACTCTAGCCCGAGCCTAAACACAATAGCTAAGCAATCTGTCGTAGTCCAGGATCAAAAACTCGTGCTGACTGATTTTTTGAATTACGTTATCTTTTACAAGCTCGTTAAACGCGGTACTCGCGCTTTGACGCTTGAGCCCTACGAAGGACGAAAGCACCTTTAGCGAAAAGGGCAAAAAGACGTATTTATAGCCATTTTGATGAAAATTCTGCTCGTTTGCAAGCTCGATCAAAAAGCTCGCGATGCGCCCTTTTGCATTTTCAAAAAGTATAGAGCGTGTGATTTTGCGCTGCAGCAGAATTATCTCTGTTAAAATTTTTATATATGCCTCGCAAAAGCTGCGATTTGCCAAGATCTCCCCTAGTCCGCTCGCATCGATCGTATAAATCTCGCTGTCCTCTAAAAACTCAAGCGCGCAAATTTCATTAAGAATGGTAATATTGTCCTTGTTTAGGTAGTTGATGATGAATTCTTCGCCGTCTTCAAAAAACGAAAGCTTCGCCTGTCCACTTTTAAAAATAAAAACTTTAGGCGCCTCGCTATAAAAAACATAGCCTTTTTTGATGACTTGGTGCTCGAACATTGCAAGCTCCTCGTCGCTAAGCGTGGCGATAGCCTCGGTTTGCAGTAGTCCCAGCCGCGATTTTTCCATATAACCTCCAAAAGCTAAGAATTATACAATGAAATATTTAGACAAAGATAAAGCTGCGCGGATTAAATTTACCATCCGCACTATGGCTGCGCATCTAGGTCGCCGGAGCTAATAAATTTTATAGCTTTTAAAATTCTAAATTTTACCCGCGTTTTGCATCGCGTAAAATTTCAAAAATTTATTGAGCCTTATGCGGCGAAATTATAGCCAAAACCCGCGGCGCGAATTTAAAATTCTGTCTTTAAATAAAAATTCATATCATTTCATTGAAATTTTATTTAGCAAGGATATAATAATACATATTAAAAATAAGCGGTATTTTACTCGCGATGACACCGCAAGAAAGGCACTTCATGCAAAAGTTAAATTTTAAAGATAACGTTTCCGAGACGCTGCTAATCAACGTCTATATGCGCCATTTGGATTTCAAAGACGCGGATCCGATCCTAAACGATCC